>JAGBMA010000094.1 GCA_017635095.1 Ruminiclostridium sp.
TGCCGTGACCGTCTACTGCGTCAAACCTCCTAACCGGGCGTGGTCTCCCCGGCAGCGGGGAGGTGTCGAGCTTGCGAGACAGAGGGGCTGACCGACAGACCAGCCCGGCTTCGTCGGCTTTCCTTGTATCCGACGCAGCTAACACGAAACTCAGCTGTAAACGTATGTTTCAAGTTATTTCATCTTTACACCCTATCCGGAAAAACGGAATCGAAAGATCCGAACGAGGCAGAAGATCATCTTTTTGCATTCAAAGAAAAATCTTCAAGAAAACAGGGTCTTGTTCCTGCAATCGGCAAAGTATTGAACATCTCTTTTGACGGACAAAACGAATAGTTACACAGACATGGAAGTGATGACGGAGTGCAATCAAAATACATAATTCGGTTCTCTGTGAACAGCTGTGCATGAAAACCCGCACACGGCTTTTTATTCAGAGCCCAGCCGCCATATTTGCCATGACCTTGCGGATAATAGCGATAGTGCGTTTCTATGCTGCAAACATAAAGTATGAAAGCTCATTTCTTTTACTGTGTTTTTTGTTTGTCACCGCGTATAATCCATGTAGTTGAAGCCTATGCCCGTGTAAACATCGGGAGCGCTTGGAAGCGAGAAGAGATTTGCGAAAATGAGGTTGTATATATCATCTCCGAGAAAAATAACGAACAGTATCACGGCTGTCACAATAAAAACCTTCTTCGGAAGCTTTACCGCAAGGTAATATATCCCCGGAAGCATGACATAAACGAGAAGCAGCCCGAATATCCCGAATACCGCAACGCTGCGCAGACACACAAACCCGTATATGCTCCCGAAGCCGAGTATCTCGGTATCGTAGTCCCAGTATCTGAGACCGGTGATAAGATATACTCCGAGCCCGGAGAAGAATTCAAGGATCCCGGTGGATACAAAGCTTATGATAAATACAAGCACCGGTTTTTTTCTCAGCTTTAAGGTCAGGACCCATATCATCAGCGAGCCGTAAGCGTATATATTTATCCACGGAAGGAAGTTTCCTCCGCGCCAGTAGAATTTATCGAAGCCGCCGTTTATCCAATAGAATATGTATTCATACACCCAGCCGAAAACACCGCTTATCACGACGACAAGAAATACTATACCGACGAACAGGCTTCTCTCCGGTTTTATCCCGGAATTGAGATAATCGTTGTAGAATTTTCTCATATATTACTGCCCTCCCGATGTGTTACCCCGCATTACTTTCCGCCAGACGTCTTTGAGCTCATATGTATTATAACAATGCGGCTTGGTTTATATTGTAAGTTAAGGAAAAATAGTTTTTTATAATAACGATTCGGCTATATCCCTGTTATCATTTATATAAATAATGTGTCATAAGCAGCTAATGCAATATTCACCGCTTTATTCCTTTTTATTGTGCTTATCCTGTTTCTCAACAGCTTCGTTCATTGCGGTATCGGCGTCTTCGTTCCATACTATTATTTCGGAACCAGGAGTGCTGTAGGTCGTATCCTGATGAGAAAATATCTTTTTGACGGTCTCGATCAGCTTTATACCGTCATAATCATCATTGAAAGTGCCAGGGCGGGCATCACCATGCTTTGACGTGATGAGTTATCGAAATATATTCATAGAATTACGGTAAAACAAATGAACAAAAAGGATCAATAATTCAGAGTTCTTATCATTCTGAACACCTGCTCTGTTGTTTCGGAAAGATTTTCCGCAGCGTTCATGGGGTTCATCGCATCATCAAGGCTGCAAACAGTCCGGAGTATAGGGAAATAAGCGTCGATTCCGCACTCGTTAAGGGTCGCGGCATCTTTTGTTACACTCCCGGCAAAAGCAATGACAGGCTTTCCGTGCTTCTTTGCAAGTTTCGCGACACCCACGGGAGCCTTGCCCATAGCGGTCTGTGCATCGAGCCTACCCTCGCCGGTGATGACGATATCGGCGTTTCTGATGTAGGATTCGAGGTTTGTCTCCTGTAAAACAAGCTCCACACCCGGCACGAGCCCGGCATTTGTGTAGGAGCGGAATGCAAAGCCGAGACCGCCTGCTGCACCCGCTCCCGGATAGTCGGGGTCAGCGTCCGGATTTATCGTTTTTGTGAGTTCGGCGAAATGTGCAAGCCATTTATCCATTACGGAAAGACTTTCCGGTGAAGCTCCTTTCTGCGGGGCAAATACGGCGCTGCAGCCGTTATCACCGCACAAAGGATTTGTAACGTCACAGGCTATCCTGAACCGGCACTCCGACAGCTCCGGCAGTACATTGTCATTGGTAATGCGGACAAGCCCGGAAAGACCTTCCGCACCGTGGGGTATCTGCGCTCCGCGCCCGTCGAGCAAGCCAAATCCGAATGCTTGCAGCATACCTGCGCCGCCGTCGTTTGTGGCACTTCCGCCGATACCGATTATGAAGTCACGGCAGCCGTGAGATACAGCGTCCCGTATCATCTCGCCTACGCCGTATGTTGTCGTCTTCATCGGGTCACGCTTATCCGGCGGAACGAGTGTCAGCCCCGCAGCCGCTGATATCTCCATAACTGCGGTATTGTTCTCCCTGATAATGCCGTATTTTGCAATCACGGGCTTGCCACAGGGGTCGGTCACTTCGACAGAGCGGAAATCTCCACCCATTTCGGAAGTTTTCTTTCGTATGCGCCTCATCCGTGAGGCGCTCTGGAAAACTTCCTTATGACATCCGTGTCTTCCCTCAACAAGAGCATCAACAGTACCCTCTCCGCCGTCCGCAAGCGGTCGGACTGCAATATCGGCATCGGGACAGACGCGCTTTATGCCCTCCGCTGCGGCTTGGCCTGCCCGCAATGAGGTGAGACTGCCTTTGAATGAATCTATTGCAATTACTATGTTCATATCATAACTCTCCGTTTACGCCAAAATTCATCTCATGTATATTTCTCAGACTGCTTTCCTGAATATCATTATAGCACGATCTGGCGGTAACTAAAAAACACTTTGCAGCGCTGTTATTAAGGGAACCTCTAAAAACCCAATTTGAGAGAAAAAGAGCTATCCACGCCGTCTACTGCGTCAAACCTCCTAACCGGGCGCCAGCCCGGCTTCGTCGGCTTTCCTTGTATCCGACGCAGCTATCTCATTTTCTCTTTTCAA
>JAGBMA010000095.1 GCA_017635095.1 Ruminiclostridium sp.
CCACTTTATGCCGCTTTGTATGCGCGCGTCCTGCGCGCTTTTGGCGGCAATACCACGGCTTCCTGCCGTGACCGTCTACTGCGTCAAACCTCCTAACCGGGCGCCAGCCCGGCTTCGTCGGCTTTCCTTGTATCCGACGCGCCTATCTCATTTTCTCTTTTCAAAGTGGTTTTTAGAGGTACCCTAAAGGCAATACCTCACAAACAGACACACGCGATCTTTGCATCGCAGCCTTTAATCAGCGCGTACTGCGGCGTTTGGGCTGCGATAATAAAGCATCATGCTTTTGCTTGCATATTATTGTATCATCCTGCACAGAAATTCCTTGACTTGCTTGGTCTCCCCGATTGCGGTGAGGTGTCACCGCAGGTGACAGAGGACTGACCGACAGAGCTGCAAACCTGTGTCATTTCTGTACAATCTGACGTGTAAGCATGGGCGCATTATAATAATGACTGACGGCGCAATCTTCGCACGCTCTTTGTGCGGTATAGTCTAAATAATGTTTAGAAAAAGAGGAGAAAAAGATGAAAAGAAAAACTTTTGTCACCATTGCGGCAGTATGTGCGGCGTTTGCGGTATTTGCCGGCTGCAACGGAAGCAATACTGCGTCAACGAGCACGACAGCAAATTCCGCAGCAGCCACGACAGCGGTGGAAACAACGACAGGTATGTCTGACAGCGGGAATGAGAACGGGGGTGTAGCAGGCAACCTTTTTTTCAAGGGTGTATGGCTTGCGCATAAGGACAGCCATGACGGCGAGCCTGTGCAGTACTTCGTATTCAACGATGAAACAAGCGGTCATACAGACAGAGTTGACGGAACAGGCGGTGTGTCCTTCTCATGTGAGCAGAACGGTACGGAGATAATGTTCCATTTCGGCAGTGCTGATGACAATACCAAGGCGACCTTCGATCTCGGCGACTCGACCGGCACATTTGATTACGGCGACGGCAATGTTGTTACTTACGCTTTCGAGTATATGCCCGACCTCGATCCCGATACATTTGAAACTGCCGGAGAAGATCAAGGCGATATGAGTGTCACTGCCCCCATCTTTGAAAATGGTGTATGGCTTGCGCATAAGGACAGCCATGACGGCGAGCCTGTGCAGTACTTCGTATTCAACGATGAAACAAGCGGTCATACAGACAGAGTTGACGGAACAGGCGGTGTGCCCTTCTCATGTGAGCAGAACGGCACGGAGATAATGTTCCATTTCGGCAGTGCTGACGACAATACCAAGGCGACCTTCGACCTCGGCGACTCGACCGGCACATTTGATTACGGCGACGGCAATGTTGTTACTTACGCTTTCGAGTATATGCCCGACCTCGATCCCGATACATTTGATGCTTCAGCTCTCGGCTGATAATAATGGCACGCTCCCACAGTTTGTTTTGCGGGAGCGTGTTTTCTTATTTAATGTGTCCTCAATAACTGCCTTTTGTCAGTTATTGAGAACACATTAATTTATAAACAGGCATTTGCAATTAAAACAATTGTTCGTAAACAACAATTTCCAAAGTGTGTTTGAAGGGCTCAGACTCAGGAAGAACAAAACTATGCCAAAAAAACGGCAAAGAACTAATCGCAAAAATGCAGACAAACAAGGAACTGAAAGCAAAGACCGCAGGTATCACAGATCAAAACGAGCTTGTGAAAATGGCAAACATCGGGTCACGTTTATCAGCAATGTTATCCCCGCTCCGAACGTCAAGAGGAAACAGAGCGAGAAAAACAAGCCCAGTGTTCCGGCTTTCAGGATAAGCATATAATGAGGTAAACAAGTGATGAAAAACAAAAAGCTAATAATGGCTGTGCCATTCGCCTGCTTTATCGGCGTTGTCGCAGTGTGTGTTATCGGAATAATCGCAGGCTCGTTCTTCGACTATACAATAAGCGAGGTTCTTGCGGACAAGACGGATATCGGTAATTTTTTTGCGGCCTACGGACTGTATTTTGCCTACTGCCTGTTTCCCGCAGCAGGAATGTGCCTGTTCAAGGGGCTGTCCAAAAAAGGCGGAAATTATAGAATGCTCGCTTGGGCAATGCTCATTGTCGGATATTATCTGGCTGTGTTCTACAGCAACAACTACCTCGGGAAGAATGTCAGAGAGCTGTTCGGATATACTGCCGGGGAGAGCTCACCGCTGATCTCCGTATTGAGCTGGGGCTTTTGGGCAGTACTGTACGCCTGGGTGCCGATAGTATGTTATTATCTGTTCGACGATATTGACCCGGATAAGCTGATAGCTGTCGGAGCCGCTATACTTGTCGCAGGGGTTCTCGCGGACAACGTCCAGACCTGGCTCAAGCAGGTGGGGTCAAGACCGCGCTACAAGTACCTGTTGACCCTCGATGACCCCGCAAGTGAATACCGCGATTGGTGGCAGATGATACCTAACCTGGCGGGAGGCAATGACAGCTACAAGAGCTGGCCAAGCGGTCATATGATGATATCGGCGATGACATTTTCGCTTCCGATGCTCTCAGACGTCTGCAAAAAAAGAAGCATGACTAAAAATGTCGTATGCTTCTCGCTTGCGTGTGTGTATATTGTCATCGGCGGCTACAATCGCATTCACATGACAAATCATTTTCTGTCTGATGTATGCTTCGGAGCACTGATAACATATCTGATCTATGCGGTAATATGTTCTGCATTTATGAAAGCGGTAAGAAATAAAGACTAAAAGGAGACAACAACCTTAACAAAACCTTTGCAATAATCATCGGTATATGCTATAATAGTTATTAGTGACAATGTCAGAGAAAACTATGTCAGCTTGAGAACACGGTATGTGCTCTTCCGCTGATAAGGAGGTAATCAACAAATTAAAACACTGAAAGAACTTTACACGGAAATAACGGCGACCCGGAGGAGTTCAAAAAGGCTTCGGTACGGCTCAAAGAACGCACGGCGCAGCTAAAGCAGTATTGTTCCGAGCATGATCTAACCTATATGAATGAGAGAACAAGCGTTCTCGGATATGGTCACAGCGAGGCAAGCAAGGTCACGGCAACGTATAGGAAAGCTTTGAAAGAAGAACAGGAAAAATTACGTCAGATAGAGCTTGACAATTTGGAAAAACGTGCTATACTTAAAAGTAAGATAGAAAGCGGAGAATTATCGCTTAATATCAATTCTGACAAACAGGCTCGACATTTTCTGAATCCCGGAGAAACTTCAAAACCTGACGGGCGAAGTTTCTCACTGTTTCTGAGAGCGAAGCACAAGAAATCGTGAATACATATCACGCTACGGGTATCGTGCGAATAACCAATAACGGTAATCAGGTTAAAGAAACTGTAAATATTGATAAAATAATTGGTTGTGATTCTAATCCTGCGACAGGTGTTTTAACACCTACAAATAAAATCACGATTCATTATTCAAAAACAGGAACACACATTGTTCCTGCGTACCCTGACGAAAAGGAGGAATAAGGCTATGTTAGATATGAGTAATATAATGGATATCTATCAAAAGAATGTAGTAGTGTCACTAACAGACGGCACTGTTCTTCGTGGATATGTAGAATCCTTTACTTTTGCTATAAATAACGACCCCGAAGAGGACAGCATTGGCTTGATTCCTTCAAAAGACGCAAAAGAAGGACTTGAGCTGTTTTCTCATGAGATAGCTGAAATACGTCTTGCGTAATTGTTTAACCGCAATCAAATCCGTTTTAAAGACACCTTCAATCGAGGGTGTTTTTATTATTGCAAAAATCTGAAAGGAGAATGTGAAAATGACATTCGGAAAAGCACTTAAGAAACTGAAAAAGGGTTGGAAGGTCGCAAGAAGCGGCTGGAACGGAAAGGGTATGTGGCTGCGGCTCGTTATCTTTCCGGACGGGATTGAACCGGACAGTACAAATTAACATCATTATTGTCAACAGCCGCTTGCATTTAACGGGCAAGCGGCTGTTTCAGAATGAATTTTCCGACAGACTGATTTTCCAACCATAAACTCAGGGCCGGAAATAATTTTTTATAATTATTGACAATATGTAGAAGAAAATGTATAATTAATTTATAAAATCTCACAAAACCTGTTTTGAGAGAAAAGAGCTATCCACTTTATGCCGCTTTGTATGCGCGCGTCCTGCGCGCTTTTGGCGGCAATACCACGGCTTCCTGCCGTGACCGTCTACTGCGTCAAACCTCCTAACCGGGCGTGGTCTCCCCGGCAGCGGGGAGGTGTCGAGCTTGCGA
>JAGBMA010000096.1 GCA_017635095.1 Ruminiclostridium sp.
ACCGCACAAAGCGCGGCTGACGCCTTTGCACTTGTCTTGCTTGCATCTTTTCCGGCATATTGACCAAATTCCCCTTGACTTGCGTCAGCAAGCCTGCGGTAAATTCAGCCAATCTGCCGAAAAATCTGACTGCGCAATACATGCACAATCTTTGTGCTGTATAGCCTTAATTCTTGATTTAGTAATATTATTGTATCACTCCCCGTGTGGGTTGTCAAGGTTTTGTGCATACCTACAATTGACATTGAGCGGGGGAAAGTGTAAAATAAATTGTATATGATTTCGGTTTTCAGAAGAGTCATCATCTCAGTGCTCCAGTGTACCTGGGGGATACTGCAGACCCTTGCGGGGGCGGCGGTCTTTCTTGTCTGCATAAAACGGAAGCACTTCATATACCGCGCAAGCGTCGCTACCGAATGGGGGCGCGGGGAGAGCCTTTCGCTCGGGCTTTTCATCTTTGTGAGCGAAAGGGCACAGGACGGACTGCGAAGAGAGCTTTGCGCCCATGAATACGGACACTGTATCCAGTCCCTCATTCTCGGACCGCTCTATCTGCCGGTCATCGCGCTTCCCTCCGCGGTATGGTGCATGACGCCGGCGCTTCAGCGCAGACGCTCACGGCTGGGTACATCATATTACAGCTTCTATACCGAACGGTGGGCAAACCGGAATGCCGAAAAGGTCACCGGAGAAAAATTAGAGATACTTAAATAGAAGCGATGACAGATTGTCGGAGACACTCTCCCGCAGAATGCATCGCGCAGTGAAAGGAGATGCGCCCTTACGGGTGCGTACAGGATATGAAGACAGAGATAAGCCGCTGCATGGGGTGCATGAGCGAGAAGATATACAGCGGTCCCTGCGAGATATGCGGATATACGGAAGAAGGGGAGACTCTTCCCGACTGCCTTGAGCCGAAAACCTTCCTCAACGACAGGTATGTGATAGGAAAGGTCATCGCGAAGGGCGGGGAGGGCGTGCTTTACATCGCCTTTGACACAAAGCTCGGAAAAACCGTTGAGATAAAGGAATTCATGCCGGATACGCTGTGTAAGCGCGGGGAAGACCGCGAATCCGTCGAGATAGCCGACGGGGCGCTCCCGCTTTTCAAGTCGTATCTGTCGGAGTATGCCGACCTGCACAAGACGATAATGGGCGAACTCGGCGGCGACGGCCTGAAACGTTCGTATGACATCTTCGCTGCGAACGGTACGGGCTATGTCGTTACCGAGCACATCGACGGTATGACCCTTGAACAGCATATTGAACAGAACGGCGGCAAGCTCTCCTGGGGAGAAGTGGCCGCGATGCTCCCGACGCTTCTCGATACCGTGGCGGCAATGCACGGCAAGGGTATGGTCCACAGAGGCCTCAGCCCCGAAACGATAATGATACGGAAGAACGGCAATCCCGTGATAACCGGAGCGGAGATATCGGCTGCGAGAACGGCAGGTTCGCGGCTCACGGGCGGTATGTTCAAGGGATACGCCGCTATCGAGCAGTATGATCTCTCCGAAAGACAGGGGAGCTGGACAGACGTTTACGCAATATGTGCGGTGCTTTACAGAGCACTTACCGGTATCGTCCCGCCCGATGCCTGCGAGCGCAAGAACGCGGACACTCTCGTTCCCGCACACCGGGTGAATGAAGATGTCCCGGAATACGTTTCCGACGCGATAGCCGCGGGAATGAGAATGAACAGGCCCGAGAGAGTGCGGGATATATCCACCCTGCGCGCTATGCTTTCCGATGCGCCCGAAGAGCCGGCATGCCCGTTCCCTGTTTCCGACAGCGACGACGGTCCCATAACCCCCACCGTACACGTCAAGTTCGATATCGAAGAGCAGGAAGAGCAGAGGATAAAAGCTGCAAAAAAGAAGAAAAAGAATAAAGAAGAACGCAGGAATATCGGTACTGCAGTGGGACTTATAATCTTCCTGTCGCTGGTGACCGCCCTCGTTATCTGCATAATCTACTTCTCCGAGGAATCCCGCAGCATCAAGGAAAATGCCATAACCGCAAAGACCCTGGAGAGCACGACCGTACCCGAAGAAGAGCCCGAGCCGGAGATCGCGACGATCCCGGCGGTGACAGCGGAGACTGTCACATCGGAAGAGCCGGCTCTGCAGAAGATGGTCATACCGGACTTTGTGAACAGGTTCTACAATTCCACTCTTCGGGCGAGATATTCGATACTTGAATTCGATGTGACCGAGGAGTATTCCGACAGTTACGCCGAGGGCATAATCATGGAGCAGGATATCCCCGAGGGAACTACAGTCACCGAGGGCACCGTCATTCACATAAAGGTGAGCAAGGGCGCGGCCTATACCCTGCTCCCGGATTACGTCGGAATGAAGCTCAGCGACTATACAAACAAGCTCACTCAGCTGGGCGTGCGGTTTACGACGGAAGCGGAGGAGACCGATGAGGTCAAGCGCGGCTACGTCGTAAGGTGCAGCAAGAACGTCGGCGACAGGGTCTATATCTCCGAAAACGAGTCGGTGACTGTATATTACGCGGTGAAGCCCGTTGAGACAACAACGACGGAGGAAGAAGAAATACCGATAGATGTTCCGGACGATGACAACGAAGAGGAAGAATTCGTATCGGACGAGGGCTGAACAACACACAACAGAACAAAGGAAACCCTATGGAACTAAAAGAACTCAGAGACAGGATCGACAGTATAGATGACAGGATCGCCGAGCTTTTTGAGCAGCGTACCCTGACAGCCTGTGAGATCGCCGAATACAAGCGAGAGCACGGAATGGCGATATTACAGACCGGACGTGAGGACGAGGTGCTGAAGCGTATGCAGGAAAAGGTGCCTCCGGAGCTCGCGGACGGCGCAAGGCTCCTGTTCTCGACCCTTATGGATATATCAAAGTGCCGCCAGCAGCAGCTTCTCACCGAAGTGAAGCCGTTCGTCCCGGAAAGCGAGGTAGCCGCTCCCGTCGTCGGCGCGGTCACCAAGGGAAGCTATACCGCGGACGCCTGCGAGAAATTCTGCGGCGAAGGCTGCAAGATCAAGTATTATACGGATTTTGCCTCTGTTTTCCGCGCGGTCGAGGACGAGGCGGTGGATTACGGCGTTCTCCCGATAGAGAACTCCACTGCGGGCGAGGTCGGGGCGACGTATGACCTTATGCTCCGGCACCGGTTCTATATCTGCAGGAGCACCATGATACCGATAAACCACGTTCTTGCGGGAGTAAAGGGCACAAAGCAGAGCGACGTGAAGGTGGTCACATCGCACGCTATGGCGCTCAAGCAGTGCTCGAAGTTCCTCGAAGAGGGAGGGTACGCCTGCGAGGAGGCAAGCTCCACCGCGAAGGCTGCCGAAAGGGTGGCTCAGCTTGGCGACAGTTCGGTGGCGGCAGTATGCTCGGCTTCCTGCGCAAAGCTTTTCGGGCTCGAGCCTATAGCCCGTGACATAACCGATGTCCGGGACAACTACACCCGCTTCATCATGATCTCGAAGGATCTTCAGATCCCGAAAAAGGCGTCGGTGGTGTCGCTGTGCCTGACTGTCCCGCATACCGCCGGCAGCCTTTACAGGATCCTCACGCGGTTTGCGTACTGCGGGCTCAATCTCTGCCGCATAGAGAGCAAACCCATGCCGGACGCCCTCGCTTACCTTAAAGACAACGCCTTCGAGTTCATCTTCTACCTCGATTTCATCGGGAGTGTAAAGGACGAGAACGTAATGAAGCTCCTTACGGGGCTTGAACGGGAGATGAAATTCTACCGTTTTCTCGGCAATTACGAGGAGCTTGAATGACAGCTCCAAAAAAATGCAAAAAACACTTGCATTTATTTGCAAAGTGTGTTATAATGAATTTCGTGTTATGAAAAATGAATGCGAACGGTCACGGAGGAATATAAAATGACAGTCTTAGAAATAATTTTTGCAATACTTCTCATACTCTCATGTGTTTTCATCATCGCAGTTGTGCTGATGCAGGAATCCAAGCAGGGTATGTCGAACGTTATCTCCGGCGGAAGCGCGGATAACTATTTCCAGAAGAACAGCGGCAGAACAAAGGAAGCTAAGCTCGCCAGAGCCACAAAGGCCGCTGCGATCATCGTTTTCGTGATAACTATCGCGGTGAACCTCATCTCCGTTTACTGGGGCGGTACGGCAAGTGATACACCGACAGTCGGCACTTCCGGCGATACTTCCCTCGGTGAGATCGACCTCGATGATATCGGTATGGACGTAGTGACCGACGAGAACGGCGAGGGCGATGCCGCCGATGAGAGCGGTGCAGACACAGATGCGGCTCAGACTGAGGCTGCCGAAACTACCGCCGCGGCAGAAACAACCGCTGCAGAAACTACTGCGGCTGCCGAATAAAAGAAGCGATCCTGCGGCACGGGAAGCACCGTGCCGCGTATTTAATGTCTGCTCATCAAGGAATGTGTCCGTTGTTTAAATGCACCGCAGGCGCATTTAAACAACATCTGAAAATCTGTTTTGCAGATTTTCAGCCAATAACTGCCAAAAGGCAGTTATTGAGGACACATTATTTAATGTCTGCTCATCAACCGCGAAAAGTCTTCATAGCGCAGCTTGAAGGCTTTTCACGGTTGCAAAAGTGCAAGGAAAATTTATATATTTTAGAATTTTCATTGCACTTTTGTTCGTCCGAAGGACGAAATG
>JAGBMA010000097.1 GCA_017635095.1 Ruminiclostridium sp.
AATTTGAGAGAAAAAGAGCTAGCCACGCCGTCTACTGCGTCAAACCTCCTAACCGGGCGCCAGCCCGGCTTCGTCGGCTTTCCTTGTATCCGACGCAGCTATCTCATTTTCTCTTTTCAAAGCGGTTTTTAGAGGTACCCAATACTATAAAAAGGAGAGAGAACATGACAATCATAATCGTCACGATAGTCGTTTATCTGCTGCTCATGGTAGTGATAGGCGTTATCTTCTCAAAACAGAACAACGATGTCGGGGATTTCTACCTCGGCGGAAGAAAACTCGGACCCATAGTTACAGCCATGAGCGCGGAGGCTTCGGATATGAGCAGCTACCTGCTCATGGGACTTCCCGGGCTTGCGTATCTCTGCGGCTGCGCGGAAGTCGGCTGGACAGCCATAGGTCTCGCCGTGGGAACATATCTGAACTGGCTCATCGTCGCAAAGCGGCTTCGCGTTTATTCTCACCGTATAAACGCGATCACTGTGCCGGACTTCTTCTCGAAGCGATATCACGAGAACAAAAACATTATCCTCGGTATATCCGCGCTTATTATCCTCGTTTTCTTCGTGCCCTATACCGCTTCCGGATTCTCCGCTTGCGGAAAACTTTTTGAGCAGCTCTTCGGCTGGGACTACCACATCGCCATGATAATCAGCGCGCTCATAATCGTTCTCTACACAAGCATCGGCGGCTTTCTTGCAGCCAGCACCACCGACCTTATCCAGAGCATCGTCATGACCCTCGCCCTCATAGTTGTGCTCATTTTCGGCATAAACAGCGCCGGAGGCCTGGACAATGTCATCGAGAATGCAAAAGGCCTTGAGGGCTACCTCACTCTCTTCGAAAACCATAATGCAGACGGCTCGTCATCGCCTTTCGGCTTCCTCAGTATAATATCCACGCTCGCATGGGGGCTCGGCTACTTCGGAATGCCCCATATCCTGCTTCGCTTCATGGCGATACAGGACAAGAACAAGATCAGAACTTCCCGCCGCATAGCTTCGGTGTGGGTAGTTATCTCCATGGGCGTTGCGGTGTTCATCGGTCTTATTGCAAACACACTTTCCGCACAGGGAAGTATCCCCGTGCTCTCAACAAGCTCGGAATCCGAGACTGCAATAATAAAAATGGCGTTCCTTATGAACGATAACGGTGCTCTCACGGCGATATTCGCGGGACTTATCTTTGCCGGTATCCTCGCCTGCACCATGTCCACAGCGGATTCTCAGCTTCTCGCCGCTTCTTCGAGCGTTTCGGAGAACATAGTAAAAGGCGTGTTCGGCATCAAGCTTTCCGAAAAGGCTTCCATGCTCGTCGCAAGACTTGTGCTCGCGGTGATAGCCATAGTTGCTATGGTGATCGCCTGGGACAAGGACAGCTCGATCTTCGGCATCGTTTCTTTCGCCTGGGCGGGATTCGGTGCAGCATTCGGTCCGGTAATGCTGCTCGCACTTCTCTGGAAGCGCTCAAACAAGTACGGCGCTGTTGCAGGTCTTGCGGCAGGCGGAGTAATGGTGTTCGTATGGTATTTCATCATAAAGCCGATGGGCGGAGTCTTCGGCATTTACGAGCTTCTTCCCGCTTTCCTGGTGGCGCTTGCGGCAGACGTTATCGTGTCGCTTGTTACCAAGGCTCCGGAGGATAAGGTCATAGAAGAGTTCGACAGCTACAAAGCAGATGTCAGCTCAAAAGCGTGACGGACAGAAACAAAACGGCTCCCCGCAGGTAATGCGGGGAGCTTTCTTCATGCGATATACTCTTCGATGAACCCGAAAACTGCCGCAAAATACGCCTCCGGGTCGATATACATAGCCTGACCGTGTTCCGCGCCCTCAACAAGGATCAGCTTTCCGTTCGGGTGCGCTTCACAGAGCTTTTCTGCCATGTAAGGCTTTACGAACGTATCGGCGCTGCCGTGAATGAACAGGATAGGGAGCGGAGACTTCTTCACCTGTTCGAGAGACGAGGCTTCATCGAATGAATAACCGGCGATGAGCTTGGCTGCAAAGCTTGTAGTGTACATTAGCGGGAAGTCCGGCAGCCCCGTGTAGCTTCTCATGACGTCCGAGAACTCGTCCCATACCGATGTATAGCCGCAGTCCTCCACCACCGCCCGCACATTGCCCGGAAGTTCATCTCCCGCCGTCATCATGGCAGCCGCCGCTCCCATTGAGATGCCGTGGAGCACTATCCGGGCTTCCGGGTCGCGGGATATTATAAACTCCGCCCATTCCGCCACGTCCTTCCTGTCGAGCCAGCCCATTCCTATGAACGAGCCGCCGCTCATGCCGTGACCGCGCATATCCGGCATCAATACGCCGAAACCGTGTTCGGACCAGAGCCTTCCGTAGTTGTATGTACGCTCCCGGGTGCGCTTGTAGCCGTGGAGCAGTATCACCCAGTCGTGCCCGGAACCGTCAAGAAGATCCGCGTGCAGGGCTGCACCGTCCTGTGCGGTGATGCTCACCTGGGATATGCCGGCGCTGACGAGCCACTCCTCGGTCTTTTCCGCAAGCACCGCTTTATTCCGGGTTATGGCAGCTTCCGCTTCCGGCGTGAGAATGCGCTTTGCATCGGGAATGTTTTCCATGCCGTCGTAGGCGCCGACGGAGAAGAACACCAGAACTATGCTCATAGCGAGCTCCAGGATTATCACGGCGGAAACGGCTATGACAGCCGCCTTGATTATTTTATGAGATCTTTTCAATATTTTCAGCTCCTGTCTTTCTGCATTATACCATATTTTCTTCCTTTTGTCGAGATGTGGGGCAAAGGCTGATTTGTGAAAAATGCACAAAAAAATTATAAATTGTTGATATTGATGAGCAAGTGTGTTATAATTAACTTGAGCGTAAATGTTTTACGCGGAGGTGGCATATGTTTATAGATGACAAAATATCGGACGCTCTTGGTGATTTGTTCAAGGCGGCCGCGGAAAGGCAGCTCGAAGAAAGGGATTACGAACAGATCTGCAAGGCTGTGGGTGTGTCGAAGCTGTATTATGACATGGATCTCGGGGATTCGGGAAGATACCGCGATGCAAAGACACGCGAGCTCGTCATATCCGGCATTGAGGTCGACGGAAACATTGTTCTGTATGATGACGGCACAGAGTGCTCGTTCAGAAGATCTTTCACATATTATTACGATGGCCAGGAATTTGTGCACGCTTACATAGATCTGCAGGACTCCGGACCGTGGGAAAAGAACGGTGAGGCAGTATATTCTATGCTCGCGGATATCATTTACGTTATCGCGAGCCGTGCGAATATGAGGAATATGCTCGATTTCGCGGAAACTACAGATGCCCAGACGGGTATCCCGAACGTCATTTTCATTACAAGAAAGTTTAATGAGACGATACATTCTCGCCCCGATCAGCTCTATTCTGTTCTATACTTCAATCTCCAGAATTTCAAGTACATAAACGAGACTGCAACCGCAAAATGCGGCGATGAAGCTATAATAAAATATGCACATACCGTCGTGAATTTCGTTGAGGACGATGAATGCGTATGCCGCATGGGCGGAGACAACTTCGCTATGTTCATAAGAAGGGAACATCTGAGTGAAGTCATAGAAAAGCTGCACAGCGTAGTACTGAGCAAGCTTGAGAATGCTCCGGGAAGGTCGTTTGAGATCTCCGCGTGGATAGGGGTTTCAGAGGGAAATGCCGATGACAGGAGACCGTTCAGCGCAAGACTCAACGAATCTGCAATGGCTTGCGGCATAGGTAAATCGCGGCTAAAACAGAATGTAGTCTTCTATTCGGAAGAGCTGAAACTGATGATGAACCGCGGCAGGGAGATCATGGCTATGTTCATGCCCGCGGTAAAGAACCGTGAGTTCCACCCGTTCTTCCAGCCGAAAGTAAACATGGAGACAGGCGAGCTCGTGGGTTTTGAGGCACTCTGCCGCTGGATACACGACGGAAGGTTCATCTTCCCCGACCAGTTTATCCCGATACTTGACAAGGAGGGGCTTATCCACGACCTCGATATGGCGATATTCCGTGAGACCTGCGCTGCCATAAAACAGTGGAAGGATATGGGGCTCACGCCTCCTCGCATCTCGTCCAACTTCTCCCGCAAGAACCTGTTCATACCCCACATCGAGCAGATGATATATGATACTATCGTAGAGAGCGGCATTGATGTGAACGATGTTGAGATTGAGATCACCGAGAGCGTTCAGGAAGCCGAAACAACGAGACTTATCGAATTTGTCCGCAATCTCAAAAACTACGGACTGCACATTTCGATAGATGACTTCGGTACCGGATACTCTTCCCTCATGCTCATACACAACATCGACGCCGATATTTTGAAGATAGACAAGAGTTTTGTTGACGAGATACCCGGCGATCACAAGTCCGAGGTGCTTATCGAGAGCATTATCAATATTGCTCAAAACCTCGATATGTCCCTTATAGCAGAGGGCGTTGAGACTGCGGAACAGGGCAGAGAGCTCATAAGGCTCGGCTGCTCCAACGCTCAGGGATATTTCTACAGCAAGCCCGTGGATTATGATGCAGCCACCGAGATGATCCGCACAAGACCGTTCAAGGCTATCGTCTGATGAAGTTTGATGAGGCGCGGTTGGAATAACATGACCCCGGCATTCTCACACGAGAGTGCCGGGGTTTTGTACGTTCATTTTGCAATAATGTAAGCCGTGTAATAACAGTTTCCGCTCATTTCAACATCATTCACCGTGAATGTGTCCCACGAAGCGTATATTTCATATATCCGGCTGCCCTTTTTCGGGGTGAAGCTCATATCATTGACCTGTACAGCCTCATATTTTTCGTATGCACTATAGTCGCCGATATACTTGCTGTCCCAGCATTTCACAGTGATTTTCGCGGGCGCTGCATCAGTCGCAAACGATAGTTTCACCGGCTCGTTCGCGCTGACTGTCATCGGGTGTTCTGTGGCTCTGCTGTGGAGCGGTCCTTTGGAGTCATCCTCCTGACATACGCTTATGCCTATGTCGGTATAAGTGTTTTCCCATGACGATGTGCCTTCATACGCTTTTGCGGAAACCACTTCCGATATGACAGTAAGCTCCGGCGGCCCGACAAACTTGCGCTTGCTTGCGGAAAGCGGCAGCTCCGGTATCTCGGTGACTGTAACATCGAGCCAGAGGTGTTCCATATTGCTTACCCACATTGACCAGTCAACATCATCATTCTTGTGCTGTTCCAGTTCTTCCTTATGCGCGGCGATCTTGTTCTTCATCAGTTTTTTCAGCGTTTTTTCAGAAATGTTGTTCCGGAAAGCGTATTTCCCGGTTTTCTCATTAAATTCATTGCTGCCGCCGAACAAGCCGTATGTATATTCATCATACCTGTTGCCGTCACTATCCCGGCGAATATGTGTATAAACGTACGGTTCCTTATAGAAGTCCTCGCTTTCCAGATAATCCCAGTCAAGCCCGTAAGCGCCAAACATCATGTCAAGTTTCAGTTTCCCGCTTTTAAGCACGAGCAGCTTGTTGAAAAGCTCCATGCGCGCTTCGGTGACTTTTTCGAGAATTGTGCCGCTGTCCTTGTTGTATCTGTACATTTCGTCGCCCTTGTTGGGAGAATAGAGCGTCGGAATGCAGAGTTTGTACTGATATTCGCCGTCAACCTTTTCACCTCGCTTAACATTAGGTGAGACTATAAGCTTGTCGCCGACGGTGAGCTGATCGGCGACTGCCAGCGGAATTTCAAGCTCATACTCGTTATTATCGAGAACATACGATCTTGCTTTCTTTTCACTTCCGAGACCGTTGTCGAGATACCGCGACATTGATTCGCTGATGATCTCATTTCGCGCCACCTTGATCGTGACAGTATTCCCGAAGCCTTCATACTCGTCGTAACGGCTGTAGTAGGTCTGTCCGTCCCAAACTCCGTTCTCGTTAAACCAGCTGAAACGCCCTTCCTTTCCTTGCTTCACGTTATACCAGCCTGTGACCATGCGCCCGTCGCTGCCAAGATAGCGGTACTCGCCTTTCTTGTTTTTTATCCATGTGTTTCTGACCTTGACCCCGTCTTTGTAGTAATACCGTCCCTTGCTCGTTTTCGCCCAGCCGGTGTATTTGCCCTTAACATCACCGCTGTCGGAATAGCGGTATGTAACTCCGTCAACGGTTTTAAGCTTGTCCGCGAAAGCTGTCACCGATGCACAGGAAAGCGCGGTAATTGCCGCAAGCGCGGCTGCGATCAGTTTTAACGTCTTTTTCATTTATGTTATCCTTTCTTAACTTGTTATACAGCGTTATAACGCCTTACATATATAATAACGTATAACAGGACGAAATGTGACACATTTTTTCTGATTTTTAACAATTTTGTATAACTGCACAAATCAGGCAAGCAGATATGTACAGTATGCACAAAGCATAGGGCGCTCGACCCGGTGTGCTTGCAATGAGACAGATCTTATGCTATAATGTGAAAAACGGTCAATAGTAAGGAGTTTTTATGAAAAGATATCTTAAACGGATAAATCTTTTTGCGCTCTGCATTGCCGTCCTTATGTCGGTGGTGTGCACAGGTCTTTCTTTTCAGACGTATGCATCGGCATATGACAGCGACGATCGCTTTTCGGATATTGACAAGTATCTCGATACCTGTGCGAAAAATGCACATATACCCGCCCTTGCGGTAAGCATAACGGATAGTGAGAACACGCTGTTTTCAGCCTGCTACGGAGAGTGCGAAAGCTGTGATACGCCTTTTGTTCTCGGCTCTGTCAGCAAGTCATTTACGGCGGTCTGCATAATGAAACTTGCAGAACAGGGAAAGCTCAGTCTTGATGACAAGGTCTCCGCATATCTTCCGGACGCGGCTGACGGCGACAGGATAACTGTGAGCCAGCTTCTTAATCATTCGGGCGGACTCGGCGAACATCAGACCCTTGAAAACTGTCATATCATAAACGATCAGGGCGTTCATAATTACGCCAATGTGAATTACTCACTGCTTGGCAGAATAATAGAGTGTGTGTCGGGCGAAACATTTGAAAGTTATGTTTCAAAAAATGTTCTTGCGCCGCTTGAAATGTCACATACGGCCGCCTCTTACGAAAAAAGCATGGAAAACGGTCTGACAGACGGATATACCGATCACTGGGGCTTTTCCGTCAGAAGAGATCACCGGTACCCGGGATCCGACAGCGCATGGATAACGGTCCCGGCAGGGTATATGTCGTCATCGGTCAATGACCTTGCACGTTATCTGCGTATGTATCTCAGCGGCGGGAAAGGTGTCATTTCAGAGCAAAGTATAGAACAGATGTTCTATGGCGACACTGTGTATGTCGAAGATGACGTTCCTTTCTGGTACGGATACGGCTGGGCAACGGTCAGAGAGCCGCTCCCCGAGCCTGTTCTGCGGCACAGCGGTCTGGTTGAGACCGGAACATCATGCGTATTTATCATTCCGGGGAAGGATATCGGTGTTGCGTTCACTGCAAATGTCAATGATTATTTCGTCACCAATGAAATGATGGACAGTATCGGCTGGGGAGTTATACTGATGCTGCTTGGCGAGGCTCCGAATGAGATACCGGCCGGTGCGTATATATTGGAACATATCCGTATTGATCTTATTATGCTTGCGGTACTGCTTGCTTCGGTTATCCCTTTCTGCATGATCCCGGCGTTCGGAAAGCGTCTTGCACGGAAGAAATATATTTCCGCGGTCGTTGATACGGTGATACTGAACATAGCGTTTCCCACGTTTATACTTCTGATCGTGCCGCTGTTTTTCAGAACACCTCTGTGGGTCGCGGAAGCATTTGTACCCGATGTGTTCATTACGGTAATTGTTTCGTCAGCTCTGCTTTTCCTGTGCGGCGCAATAAAAGTTATCATGCTCATGAGAATGATAATAAAACAAAGATGAAAACGAGAGGATCATGAAAGCATAATAAACGCTGGAAATCCGGCGAGTTCTGTAATTATATGTGAGAGAACATCGCAGATAATCGAAGGCTTTATCTGCATCAAAACAAAAAAACTTTGGCTGCTCCGGATCCGGAATAGCCAAAGTTTTTGTTTGTAATGCAAACCTGATGCTTCGCTGTCATGGCGACAGATCCAAAGCAGGCATTTGTGCACTTGTCGGATACGCAAATATCAAGAATTTGCTTCTCAGTGTCAGAGCCTCACATTCCACTTGCGGAAACAGAGATGATCTTATGGGTACCTCTAAAAACCGCTTTGAAAAGAGAAAATGAGATAGCTGCGTCGGATACAAGGAAAGCCGACGAAGCCGGGCTGGCGCCCGGTTAGGAGGTTTGACGCAGTAGACGGCGCGGCTAGCTCTTTTTCTCTCAAATTGGGTTTTTAGAGGTTCC
>JAGBMA010000098.1 GCA_017635095.1 Ruminiclostridium sp.
CGTTGACAACATAAGAAGCGGCAAAGTAAAAAGTGAGTAAGCATTACACCTACTCACTTAAAAGTACAAGGATATATCAAAAATCTTGTCCGCTATTTGTCCGCTAAACCTACAAAAATCTACTAAAAATTGCCAAAAGTTTTTAAATAATCAATGCCGCGAAATGGCTTAATACTGCGGCTTACAACAGTTTGCCACAAAACGCGATAAATGTGGCTCGATTTTCAATTCCCGTACGGGTCACCATTACCTAATCCCGCGAATGCGTTCTACAAGCGCGTTTGCGGGTTTTGCTTTTTTCGGATTTTGGTTGTTACCACTTATCTGCCACTTATTTCAGATAAATAGTCTCTCCTCAACAAGCCACTTGAAGAGTGTTGCCAAACATAATCCAGAAAATCCAGCGAACGAGAAAGCGTGTGAGCCTATCAATCAGAAAAATGTAAGTTATCTGATTGATAGGATCGGAGTTCATGCAACTGTAACATTTCGGATAGAAACACTGTCATATTTTCGCCGTAATTTGTGCAATTCTGTCCGGTACGAGCTGTAAATATCAGATCCTGCGCAATTTTCGATTGATATTGCTTTTTCAGACGTTATATGGTAGAATATACAAAACACATAATACTGCGCTGCTGTAAGGAGTTACTTGCATGGCATACAAAATACTTCTCGTTGAGGATAATCCTCACATCATGGAGATCAATGCTGAGACACTCAGAATGGAGAATTATGACGTCATCGAAGCGCCGGACGGCAAGACCTGCCTGTCTGTATTAAAGTTGCAGGACGTCGATCTTGCGATACTTGATATAATGCTGCCTGACGCGGACGCGCTGGAGCTGTGCCGGAAGATCAAGCAGGAATACGACATTCCGATCATCTTCCTTTCGGCTCTCGGTGAAAACCGGCAGATCATAGACGGACTTCGTGCAGGCGGCGACGACTATCTGCCGAAGCCATATGATCTCGGTGTGCTGATCGCCCGTGTTGAAGCAAGGCTGCGCGGCGCAAAGCGCAGAGATCGGTTTGTGTGCCGTGACGGGCTGAAGCTCGATACACTCTCAATGACCGGCTATTACGGAGAAAAAGACCTGCTCCTGACGCAGAAGGAATTTCTGCTTCTGCGGTTCCTGTCGGAGAAAGGGAATGAATACATTGCCCCGGACGAATTGTACCTGAAAATATGGGGCGCACCTGCGGTCAATGACCGGAGCGCGCTTCATGCCACGATCTCAAGGGTGAATAAGAAGCTCGACGGCGTGAATGCGGGTATCAGAGTGAGCCACATTCGCGGAGAGGGATATGCGCTTGAAGAAATCTGACGCTTACAATTTTGTAAGTTTCGTTTTTCTGATGAAAATTTGTGATATAATAAATGTGTCCTCAATAACTGCCTTTTGGCAGTTATTGACTGAAAATCTGCAAAGCAGATTTTCAGATGTTGTTTAAATGCTCCTGCGGTGCATTTAAACAACGGACACATTCCTTGATGTCAAGCTCATTTCGTCCTTCAGACGAACAGCAGACATTAATAAAGACAGCTTTTGAACTACTGCGATCAAAAGGAGAGGCAGATCATGGAAAAAATGTCGATACGCTATGTGATGAAAAAAGCGGTTCTCCCCATTATCGTAATACTTGTCATGGCTGTTTTTTTTGCTGTATTCTCAGGACGGTTCCTGTCCGATATACCGGAGATCGGGCATGAAGACGGCTTTGCGGATATACGGGGATACGACTTCGATAAACAGGTATATAATCTTGTGAACAACTGGGACTACTACCCGGGAGCTCTGTACACGCCGGAGGATTTTGCCGATGCCGGAAACGCGCCGCAGCCCGATAATGCAGCAAAAGATATGCAGCTCGGAACATATCGTTTACGAATGCTTGCAAAACCGGATCAGTGGCTCAGCCTTTGCAGCTATTCCGTGGATTATGGAACGAGAGTGTTCCTCAATGGCGATGAGGTGCGCAATATAGGCTTTGTGTCGGCTGATCCCGCGGAAGCAGTTCCGAAGGTACGGTACATGACGATCCCGATGTACACGGGAGAAAGCGGAGAGATCGAACTCATATACCAGTATTCCAATTTCGTACATAATGAAGGCGGATTTATTCCGGCTACATATATCTCCGCACCGGAAAACATTGACGAATATCAGCGCGGTATAGCTTTCTGGTCACTGCTGATCGGGAGCGGACTGATATTTCTGATGTTTTGGTTCCTGCTGTGCGCGTCGATACAGAAAAGCACCGAATACGCGGCACTTGCGCTGTGCTGTCTTGTGATCGCGCTTCGCAATCAGTTCTTTTACTCGGAGTATCTTCTTGACCCGGGCTATGATTTCTTCCTTGAATACCGCCTTTTGGTACTTGATGCCTCTCTGATACCGGCAGCTGCGCTTTTTCTGCTGTGTGCGTTTTTTCCGAAAGCCGTCGGAAAGAAGATACCCATATCACTGGCGGGAGTTTTCGCGGTGCTGACGGCGCTGCACTGGATACTTGACACAAAGGAGCTTGTGGGGCTGTGCCGCATCTGCTATTATGTATGTGCGCCGTTCCTTCTTTGGTGCATTTTCTGTCTGTGCAGGTATTACATAAAGGTGCGAAGACCCGAATATATGGAGCTTATCAGCCTTGCCGCCGTGTGCATTTTTATCGTCATGCTCATCAGAGAGGGTCTGTCGGCTGGCAGCGTGCAGAGCGTAGCACATTTCGGGCTTACGCCGTTTACAATGGTAGTGTGCGTGATGCTTCTCGCTATCGTCATCAACGGCAGGATAAAACGTCAGATCCTCGCGCTTGAGAAAGTAAAGCAGCAGAACCGTCTTCTTGAACAGACCAACGATATGAACCGCGATTTCCTGCGAATGGTGGCGCACGAGCTGAAAACGCCGCTCGCCGTTATCTCCGGATATGCCCAGTTGATAACACGTCAGACGGAAACCGGCGGTCAGAACGGCAAAACCGCCGAGCGCCTGCACACGATACGCAGCGAAGCGGACAGGCTCGGCACGATCGTTACGGGACTTATGGACTATACCTACAATAAGCCCCACGAAGCGGAAATTGGTGCAGTTGATGCCGCTGAGCTTATGAACTCGGTTTCGGCGGTAATGTCTCCGGTATGCGAAAAGAAGCATAACACGCTCACAGTAAGCGCCGTGTGCGGACATAACGTCAGGGGCAATGCCGAGCTTCTCCTGCAGGTGCTCATAAACCTCATCGCAAACTCCTGCCGCTATACGGAAAACGGAATTATCTCCGCCGATGTTCGTGAGGACGGCAGTAACGCGGTCTTTACCGTTGCCGACACGGGAAGCGGAATACCGCCCGAGGCTGTCCCGCATATCTTTGAAAAGGGCTTTACCACCGGAGAGGGCAGCGGCATCGGACTTGCGGTATGCAAAGAGACCGTGGAGCTGCACGAGGGTGCACTGGAGCTTGTTTCCACCGGTACGGAGGGAACAGCATTCCGGTTTACCGTGCCGATATATAAGCCATAAGTATCAATATCGCCGAAAGTGCAGCCGCCGAGTCGCGTTTTTTTGTGAGTTGTTACAAATTTCCAAAATTACGCTTACATTTTTGTAAGTTTCTTTTTTCCGAGGAGAAAATGTGCTATAATATAGATGCATTTAAAGCCAACACCGAAAGGAAGGTCAGAATGAAGTACATAAGAAAAATTTTATGCATATTTCTCTCTCTGTGCATGACAGTCTCTTGCATGGCGGGATTCACTTTCACGGTGAGTGCGGAGGATGATCCGCGTATCATCGTCTCGCTCGGCGACTCCTACTCGTCCGGCGAGGGTATCAAGCCATTTTACGGACAGGATAATAAAGTCAGCGACGGCGTTGTGAATCAGGACTGGCTTGCGCATCGCTCCACCAAAGCATGGGGAGGTATGCTTACGCTTGACGGCGTTACCGGAACAATGGCAGATCACAAGGGAACAAACTGGTTCTTCGCAGCGGCTTCCGGAGCGGAGATAAAGCATCTTACACAAACACAGGAAAAAACATATAATTTTGACTGGAATAATACAAACTATTCTTCCGAAACTGACACTGAGCCTGCCACACTTCCGCCACAGCTCGATATATTAAACGGTCTTACCCTTACCTCAAACGATTATATCACGATCACTATCGGCGGTAACGATATCGGGTTTGTGGAAATTATGACGACCGCAGTTACAGATACTGCCGAAAACCTTCAGATTTCGATAAAAAATAAAAAGAGCAGTTTCAATAACGAGATAAAAAAGAATCTCAAAGACGCCTACCTTGCAATAGCCGATAAAGCGGGAGACGCGGCGATAATAGTTGCGGGATACCCCTATCTTGTTGCTGCCAGCGATGACGCATTTTCTGCTGAAAAGGCCGGTATCATGAAAGATGCCGTTGATTGGTTCAATGATGAGATCATCTCCATTGTAAACGGCCTGCGTAACAGCGGTATGAAAATATATTTTGCAGATGTCAGATCGTCTTTTGAAGGTCACGAAGCGTATTCGTCTGAACCATACATAAATGCGTTTGCTTTTGGATTAGGTTCGGATAATGATGATATTGACAAGACCGCACTTGCCTGGAGCGGTTCTTTCCACCCCAACGCTTCCGGTGCAGACGCATACGCTGAAGCGGTACAAGAGGTGATAGACACGATCGAAAACCCCTTCACCGTCACATTTGACAGCAAAGGCGGCACAGAAGTCTCTTCGCAGAAAGTCGTGAGCGGAGATAAAGCCGTAAAGCCGGACGACCCCACCAGAGAGGGAAATACTTTCGCTGGTTGGTATGACAACGAAAACTGCACCGGCGACCCGTTCGATTTCAACACCGCGATAACCGAGAACAAGACACTCTACGCGAAGTGGACGCACACCCACGACTTCACCTACTCCGCTGACGGCGCGACTATAACGGCAACGTGTTCTGCGGACGGCTGTGATCTTACCGAACACAAGGCTACGCTTACTATAAACGCTCCGGAAAACCTTACATACGACGGTTATGCACAGCCTGCAACGATAACCGGAAATACGGACATTCTCGGAACTCCGGATATCAGATACACGGGGGGCACGAGTGTATTTAACATCGATTTATTTAACATCGCTCCGGTGTGGGCGGGAACATACACCGCAAGCATTACTGTCGGTGGAGCAACAGCGTTTGTTCAGTACACGATAGCGCCGATAACAGTAACTGTTACTGGCCTGCCTGTACTCACTAAGCAATATGACGGAACAACGGATTTCAATGAGACTATAGCTTATGATCTCGTCATCTCGGAAAAACAAATTACTATTCAAATTAATATAACAGGAACACTTGATGATCCCAATATCGGAACCGGTAAGACCGTTACAATAACCGGTCTGAAATCAAATAATGATAGTTATGTAATTGCGGAAAGCGGAAATCAGACCACACTGACAGCGGATATTGTAGCACGTCCGATCACGATAAAGGCAATAGATCAGGAGATAGCATTCGGCGGCAGTATCTCCACAGACAAAACTCAAGTGAAGATAACGAGCGGAAGCCTTTTGAACGGACACACGCTTGACAGCATAACACTCTCTGACGGCGGTATGTATGGCATAGGCGACGCTAACCGTATCACTCCGAGCGCCGCAGTCATAAAGGACGCACAGGACAATGATGTTACGGCGAAATATAATATAACCTATGAGCAGGGTACTCTTACGGTCACGAAAGCCAAGGCTAAAGTCACGACTGCACCGAAAGCAGAAACGCTGACCTATAACGGCAAGCCGCAGGGGCTTATAACCGCAGGTTCTTCAAATTACGGCACGGTGGTTTATACTGTTGTTGGTGAAGATTTTGCATATTACGACTACCCACATATACCGACAATGATACGCGCCGGAACTTATACGGTTAATTACAAGGTCATAAGCAGTTTACCCGATTACGACGACAGCGACGTGTACAGCTTAGAGGTTACTATCGAAAGAGCGCCGGTTACAGTAAAGGCAGACAATAAAACAAAGACTGTCGGAGAAAATGACCCGGCGCTTACTGCAACTATTAGCGGACTTGTGAACAACGAATCCGAGAGCCTTATAACCTATACTCTTTCCCGCTCTGAGGGCAATAATGCGGGAATATACACGATAACTCCGTCAGGTAATGCCGAGCAGGGCAATTACACCGTGACATATCAGACCGGAAAACTCACGATAACATCGGGCGGGATTGTTGAAGCTCCCATATTCAGCCCTGCCGGCGGATCATATACATCGGCGCAGAACATTACTGTCTCCTGCCCGACCGATGATGTGACGATCTATTATACGACAGACGGAACGGAGCCGACCACGGCAAGTACAAAATACACCGGCTCTTTCACGGTCGGCAAAACGACAACTATAAAGGCGATCGCGGTCAAGGAAGGTATGCCGGTAAGCGAAGTATCGACGGCGACATACACGATAAAGAGCGCGTACGTTGCAGTCACAGGCATCTCAATTGACTGGGTGACTTTCACCGGCAAGGTCGGAGATACCGTGCAGCTGACGGCAATTGTCACACCCGATAACGCCACCGATAAGACCGTCACATGGACTTCTGACAAACCTGCTGTTGCGACGGTAGATGAAGACGGCGTTGTAACCGCAATGAGCACAGGCAGAGCGAATATAACCGCGACTGCCGGCGGCAAGAGCGCGACTTGCGTTGTAGCTGTTAAGGAAAATAATCAGTATATAACGCCCTTCCCGACTCCGACACCCTCGCCCTCACCCTCACCCTCACCCTCGCCCGCACCCTCTCCGGCACCCTCACCCTCACCCTCTCCGGCATCGACACCTGCTGTGCCATCGGTATCCACTCCGACCTCCGGTACCAAAGAGCTGAATAAAGTAGCCGTAACAGTTCAAGGCAATGGAGTACGACTGGGCTGGAAAAGAATAAAAGGAGCGGAGAGCTACACCGTATTTATCATGAAAGGCGGTGAATGGACTGCTTTGAAAACCGTCAAAGGAATCAGTCTTAAAGTGAAAGGGCTCAAAAAAGGCAATAATTACGAATTCCTGATAAGATACACAGTTAACGGAAAGCTTTCCGAGATCGAAAATTCTTACAAGGTATCGGCAGGCTTCTATGCCAGTCCTGCTGTAAAGCTGACCGCAAGCAAAGGCGAGATCTTGGTCGGGTGGAAAAAGGTCACGGGAGCAACAAAGTACAAGGTTTACAAGTATGTGGACGGAGAGCTCAAGTTCGTCACCAGTACAACAACGAGTAAGGTGCTTATTAAGGGCACTGAGACAGGCAAGAACTACTCTTACGCTGTAAGTGCGTATGTGAACGGCAAATGGACAAAGATCCAGAAAAAGGATATTGTGAAAGTAAGGGCAAAGTGAACTGAATAAAAAGATAAGGCTCTGTTCCGCATTTTAAGCGGTTCAGAGCTTTAGTTTATTTTTGAATACAGCTGCATGTGGTGGGTGTGTCCATATGGGGTGTTTACAGTTGTTTGTATTAAAGAATGATAATACTCATTTCCGAATCGCTTTCAGCTTCGTTCAACATAAACAACTGCATCTTAGCTTTGAGATAACTATATCTCAGTCGGAGCAATGGTATATGATTTCATACCGCCGTGACCGCCGAATATCCGCCATGTTCCTATGCCGAGCCGCTGAAACAGTGCAGTTCTCTCAGCTGCACAAAGTTCCTTGTCGGTATCGACAGATGTCATGAGGATAGGTGCATATCGGTTATACTGTGCCTGCTGCGCGGTCATATCCTTCATATTCACGAAGATATCGCCGGTAAATGCTAAATGCTTCTCAAAGTCAATAAGGACAGATTCTCCGGCAAGATGCCCGCCCTTGCCCTGATATAGCTCGAAGTGCAGATCTCCGAAATCAAAGAAGCCGGTTTGTTCAATAAGCTTGCTTATTTCTTTTTTATCTCCGACAACTTTCAGTTTCCCGGGAGATAAAGCAGTGTACGAAGTCAGGGCTTTGCAAATGCGCACATACGGCTTGTGCAGCGGGTTCATCTCACGAAAACCGTCCTTCTTTTCGCTTTCAAGACGAAGGCACTCCGCACTCCCGGCGCTCGCATATACAGTATCGAAAAGAGGAAGAAGTCCGCAATGGTCTACATCCGCATGAGTAATAAAGCATTTCTTCTCAATACCGTCAAACTCCGGAATAATATTTCTGATAATCGACAGCATTTCTTCTTTATAGCAGGCGTAGCCGGAATCAACAAACAGATATTCGCTGCCGCTTTTTATAATTGCCGTATTGCTTCCGCACGGAGGCTCAATAAGCGTTATTACTGTATTATCTGTGATATTGTGAGAAGTTATCCTCGGAGAAAAATTCCTGCCTCGTGAAGCCGCGAGCAGTTCTGCAAAACGGCTTATGCTGTCAAAGGTACGATAAGGAGATATACCGGTCTCGTCCAATATCTGCATGGCCAGATTTGTATTGACAATGAGCTCATTTTTGGCTTCGCCGGATATTCCCATAGCAGCTGAGAGTTCATTGACGAATGTGCTGTAAAAGAAACTGTTGTCATATATCTTATCGGCATGATTATATTCAATGATCCTGACACTGCAAAGCTTTTTGGCTTCCTCGATGAAAGCATTTATCTTATACGGATCATCAACTATAAGCCCCATTTTGAAAAGCTGATATTCGGTGCCGTTTTCCTGCGAGCTGATATAGGAGATATTGAAGCTGTGCGCGGAGATCAGCTCCAGAACAGCCGTTACGCTGCCGGGCTCGTCTTTCAGACGAAACTCCAGCAGCACAACGTGACGGTTCTCTTCATCACATTGGAGATACCCGATCGCGGTAAGTTCCTCGGTTGCTTTCGCAAGCTGCTCCGGTGTTCCCTCAGCGTCGATAAACAGCATATGGGAATCAACAGCTTTGTTATAACTTACTCTCGTGATATTTATGCCAAGCGAAGCAAAACACCTGCTTGCCTTCAGAAATGCGCCGATGTGATTCGGCATTTTCGTTACAAAAGTCTTGTTCATTTTTGCTGATATTTCGCCTTATCCATTTCACGGATAGCGGCACGGCGTATCTTGCCGCTGCCTACTGTTTTCGGGAGCTCGGGAACGAACTCGATGACGCGGGGATACTTGTAAGGTGCAGTACGCTCCTTGACATATCCCTTTATCTCGTTTATAAGCTCCTCCGAGCCTGTTTTATCCTTTGTGAGAACGATAGTTGCCTTTACTACCTGACCTCTTATCTCGTCGGGAACGCCCGTGACTGCACATTCAAGCACATAGGGAAGTTCCATGAGAACGCTCTCGATCTCGAAAGGCCCGATACGGTAGCCGGAAGACTTGATAACATCGTCAACTCTGCCGACATACCAGAAGTAACCGTCCTCATCTACCCACGCGGTATCGCCTGTGTGATAGTAACCGTCGCGCCATGTCTCTGCGGTGTTTTCTTCATCTCCGTAGTAGCACAGTGCAAGTCCCGGAACGCCGTATCCGGGAGCATTAACGTCTTTCAGCTTTACGCAGATCTCACCCGTTTCGCCTGTGCCTGCGGGAGTTCCGTCGGGAAGGAGCACACGGACATCATACTGCGGGTTAGGCTTTCCCATACTGCCGGGCTTGGGTTCCATGCCGACAACGTTGGCTATAGTAAGAGTGGTCTCGGTCTGACCGAATCCCTCCATAAGCTTTATGCCGGTAGCTTTATAGAACTGGTGGAACACCTCGGGGTTGAGAGCTTCACCGGCAATGCAGGCATATTTCAGCGAAGAAAGGTCGTACTTCGACAGGTCTTCCTTGATGAAGAAGCGGTACATTGTGGGCGGTGCGCAGAAGGACGTTACATTGTACTTTTTGAACATCGGAAGGATATCGTCCGCATGGAAACGGTCGAAATCATAGACGAACACCGCCGCCTCGTTCATCCACTGACCGTACAGCTTGCCCCAGAGAGCCTTGCCCCAGCCGGTATCGGAGATAGTGAAATGCAGACCGTTCGGGTCGGCGTTCTGCCAGTAGCGCGCTGTCACATAATGCCCGATCGGATACTGATAGCTGTGCAGAACGAGCTTCGGATTGCCCGATGTACCGGAGCTGAAAAAGATCAGCATCGGGTCGGTGCCGCATGGCGTTTCGGCTGTACGCGGAAACTCCGTACCGTATGCGGGAAGCTCGGAGTTGAAATCGTGCCAGCCCTCGCGCCGGCCGTTCACCATGATCTTTGTTTTAAGCGTGGGTGAGACTGCACAAGCCTTATCGACTTCATCTGCCACATCTCCGTCGGCGGTACAAACGATAGCTGAAACCTCCGCCGAATTGAAGCGATATTCGAGATCGTGCTCCTTGAGCATATTTGACGCGGGGATCACCAGAGCGCCTATGCGGTGAAGTGCAATTATTGAGAACCAGAACTGATAGTGCCGCTTGAGTATCAGCATTACCCGGTCGCCTTTTTTTATTCCGAGCGATGTGAAATAATTTGCAGTCTGGCAGGAATACCGCTTTATATCCGCGAATGTGAAACGGCGCTCATTATGATCAACGTCCACATATATCATCGCAGTCTTATCGGGGCATTTCTCCGCCATAGCATCAACTATATCATAGGCGAAGTTGAACTTATCCTGGTTTTTGAAATTGACGGCACTCAGCACGCCGGTATCGTCGGTCTCGCAATCGACAAACTTTTCTGCAACGGGATGTAAGAGGCCCGCTTTGTCAACATTTGTCAGATAATGCTCCGCAACGTGCTCATGATATTCTGCCATGCCCGCGGTGCCTCTCGGCGCCATGACGAGCGCGTATATCTCGCAGTCCTCGCCGTCAAGAGCCACTTCACTGTGGGGCATGGAGCTGTCGTAGTAGATGCTGTCCCCCTCATGGAGTATCTCCGTATGCGAACCAACGGTCATACGCATGGTTCCCTTGATAACGATGTCCATTTCCTGTCCAGCGTGGCTCGACATATGAAGCGGCTGCGAAAGTGCTTCTTCGGAATACGGGATAACTACATGGAAAGGTTCGAGGGTCTTGTTCTTGAATTTCGACGCAAGGCGGTTGTAAACAAACCCCTGCCTGCGGACTATCGGTGCGCCTTCGCCTTTGCGGGTAACGGTATAACCGCTCAGCTCCGGACTGGTGCCTTCCATGAGATCTGTTATCTCGACATGAAATTTATTGGCGCACTTGTAAACAAATGTGAATGTGAAGTCCTTTTCTCCGGACTCGAATTTCGTGTAATCCTCCACGGAATAACCTGCAGCAGCTGCCATTTCCTCGACTGATAAACCGAGATCCTCGCGCAATGCCGCTATACGCCGCGCCACCTCTCTGATCTTCATTTCTGCACTCTGCTGATCTACTTTTTCGCTCATGATAAATTCTCCTTTCGGTTACGGCTTGCCGGCATTAAGCCTGGCAGCCATGTTTGGTTTGAATACTGGAAAATGAAACGAGAAGTATCGGAAGTTTTCTTTTGTATGCGCCGCGTCCTTGCAGCGCTTTGGAAAACTTCCTTATGACATCCTTGTCTTAGTGCGGATGTTTTTCGCGAAAAAACAAAAACTCGTCTCAAAGAAATGATCTTTGAGACGAGTATCAAGTACTTGATTACCCGCGGTACCACTCAAATTGTGCCGCTATTGCGTAACACCACTTCAGACTCCAGCAAGTCCTATTCATTAACGCAGAATCACGGAAGCGCTTACTACATATTTCAGCACTTCGGCTCAGAAGGGATACATCAGAACGCATATCACCGACTCACACCTACCGTCGGCTCTCTGGAGACATTGGCGATCCTCTGCGTGTCTTCCTCACAGCTTATGTTTCGGATTATATCACAACTAAATTCATTTGTCAATACATTTTTGAAAATTTTTATATTTTTCTTAACCGAGTATGCCCTTACGCGTCTTGATCGGCTGTCGTGATCTGCAACACGAACAGTCATACTATAAACCTCCTGTCGATAGTAAATTTTTTCGACACAGCCTCCGTTCGTCAATAAAGTCATAAAAGTCATATTTGTATTATGATCGCGGGCAAAGCAAAATAAAAAAGCTGCACATTCAATATTGCTGCTTCATAAGTTATGTAGTTATGAAAAACTTGACATATCAAAGTATAGAATATATAATAATGAATATAATGAATAGTTATGATTGTAGGAAAACCAATACAGACTTATCGGAGGGATAAAATGCAGATATTCATTGATGCCGACGGCTGCCCGGTAACTAAGATAGCCTCGCAGATCGCGGCAGAATACAATATCCCGTGCACGGTCATCTGCGATACGGCGCATACTTTTTCTATCCCCGGAGTGAAAACAGTTACCGTTGACAAGGGTGCTGACAGCGTTGATCTCAAGCTGGTGAACCTGATACAAAGAGGAGATATCGCGGTAACACAAGATTATGGTCTGGCGGCAATGTGTCTTTCAAAAGGCGCGTTCGTTCTTCACCAGGACGGCAAGCAATATACAGAAGATAATATCTCCGGATTGCTGGAATTCCGGGCTGTTGCCAAAAAGATACGCAGAGCGGGCGGCAGGCTGAAAGGCAGCCCAAAGCGTTCGCCGGAACAGGATCAGGCGTTTGCGGCAGCACTTCGGCAGATGATAGTGTCGTTGGCGCCTTCCGACGATACAGAATGAATTTTCTGACAGAATTAATGAAATGGTATGATAACATATGGAAAACACAACTCACAGCAAAGCTTACTTTCATCTTCCGGGTCTGTTTGAATTCTATGACCTTTACAGTAAGTTCCTGCCGCTGTATCGTGAGCACCGGGACTATTTCTATGACCGGTGCGAAATAGCATCTGTCTATGGTGCTCCGGCTGACTGTATCTGGGGCGGAGGTCGTGCAGGATTCGGCGAATGTGAAGCTGAAAAGGTACTTGCACTTATGAATGAATACGGTATTTCTTCAAGGCTCACTTTCAGCAATTCGCTGTTAAAACCCGAAAATCTAACCGATAAAAAATGCAATGCCCTGTGTGAGCTTTTTGCCGGAAGCAAAGGCGTACAGAATGGTGTAATAATCCACTTGGATCTTTTGCTTGAACATATTAAAAAGAATTATCCCGATCTTTATTTTGTTTCCTCGACTACAAAGGTCCAGACTGATTTTGATGAGTTCTTAAAGGAAACAGACCGGGATGATTTTAAATATGTTGTTCCTGATTTCAGGCTGAATAAGATGTACGGTAAACTTGATACTCTTTCGCAGGCACAGAAAGATAAAGTCGAATTTCTGTGCAATGAGTGCTGCTCGTTTTACTGCAAAGACAGAAAAGCGTGCTATGAAAATGTAAGCCGGAAAAATCTCGGAGAAAACATTCCCGACCATATCTGTACAGCGCCTGATGCCAAGGACGGATATCGCTTTTCAAAGGCAATGAAAAATCCCGGATTTATCGGTATTGATGACATCATCGGCACATATCTGCCTCTCGGTTTTTCAAATTTCAAAATAGAAGGCAGAGGGCTCGGAAGTGCCGTCAATCTCGAGTTTCTTCTTTATTATCTCACAAAGCCGGAATACCGGCTTACTGTGCGCGAAGAGATCTATCTCGACAGTATGCTGGATCTGTTCTGAACGCCGCCTTGCTGCGAGGAGAATATGCTCAAAAATATACCTCCTTCATATTCTCCGGCATAGACTCAAACATCATTTCGACCACAGTTTCCGCAGATGTGGTGTTGTCATTAAGAAGCCACTCCTTTGTCATTCCCACGCAGCCGCAGCAGTACAACCGGATAGAGTATCTAAGCTGAGTATCGAGTATATCGGTATTCAGCTTTTCTTTTGCGATGACCTCATACCGCTTGACGAAGTATTCGAGCATATACTGCCACAAGGCGTTCTGCGATACATCGTCGTATGCGCGTTTGTAGAAGATAAACTCCTGCCGCATCTTCGCCATTCCCTGTGCTGCAGATTCTGCGGAGATAACGTCCGTATCGTAGGCATCGCTCAGGAATATCCACGCCACAAGGTCGTATTTGTCCTTGAAATGGTAATAGAATGTGGGACGCTCTATCTCGGCGGCTCTGCAAATTTCAGTCACTCTTATTTTGTCAAGGGGCTTGGTCTTCATCAGCTCTTTCATTTTGTCGGCTATCCAGATCTTAGTTCTCTCTGCCATAACGTTCACGCTCTTTTCTTACAGAATTTGAAATGTGTAAGACTTTATATCATAATTATAATTCTGTATATTGAATTTGTCAAGTATTTCTGTTATAATCTAAAGGGAACCTCTAAAAACCCAATTTGAGAGAAAAAGAGCTAGCCACGCCGTCTACTGCGTCAAACCTCCTAACCGGGCGCCAGCCCGGCTTCGTCGGCTTTCCTTGTATCCGATGCCAGAGCAGGATGCTCTGACTATGCCGCCCCAATAGCGCATGGATGCGCTTTAATCAGCGGCATAAGA
>JAGBMA010000099.1 GCA_017635095.1 Ruminiclostridium sp.
AACGCTAACAATTTGCTTGTTATTGTCAATCCGAAATTATCTTTTCCTTGAATTTCAAGGGTCGTTAATTCGTTCTTGTCTACTGTTCAATTTTCAAGGTGCCTGTCCGTCAGCCAAGCTCCGCTCTCCCGACAGCTTTAATATTTTATCACACTCTTTCCCGTTTGTCAATACTTTTTTCAATTTTTTTGAAAAAATTTTTCGACTCTCTTCGTCAGGCTTTTTGCCCGTTTTGAGTGGAACTCGTTTAGTATATCACAAACATTTCTGTTTGTCAATACCTTTTTTGAAATTTTTTGGAATATTTTCAGATTTTCTTTTTCGAGCCTACTACTGCCATGACAAGAGTGACCGCCATAACCGCGATCGTAAGCCAAAGCTGCATATTCATCGCACCGCTGAGCGCCGGATCGGAAAAGCTTCTGCCAACATCTTCCCACGCCTTGTCTATCGGGATCCCATACCCAAGCTCTTCAGCCTTCGCCTGCATATCGCTCAGGATAAAGACCGCCGCAAGCCCGACAGCATCGCTTATAACACCGAGTATCGCTGAGATCACAATGCCTTTGCCGTCCCAGCAGTCCCCGCCCACGCGGTAGCCGAGGAAGACCGCCGCTCCGGGAAGCAGCCCGAGCACAGCCAGTATCACCGTCTTAACAGTCGCGTCAAAAGTTCCCATGAGCCCGAGCACATAGGCGATACCGCACCACAGCGCACAGGCGATCACGCCGAAAAGAAGCGCCGCGATAGTCCCGACTACCGCATTGCTCCCCACCGCATACGCCGGTTTGCTCTGCTTTATGGGCTTCATGCGGGAGGCTCCGGCCTTGCTCACGACCTTGTACCCCTCGGGTCTGGGCGGTTTTGCCCCGGGTGCAGTCACAGCCGCGTTCTGTCTCGAATAATCTCTGCTCACCGAGCCCATTTCGTCGCCGAGGCGCGGATCCGAACCCTTGTATCCTTTCGGCCTGCCGTCGAAGCCGACAGGCTCCTCCGCAGTGTTCGCATTTTCATAGCTTCCGTAAGCAAAAGCTCTTACAGCGTTCTTGTCGCGAACCGGTGACGGCCTGACATCAGCGTAATCGGAGTTCGGATTTACCATCGGCACGCTCCCGTCCTTTTCGAGAGGCGTCTCTTTTGCAGCTATCTCGCCGCCCTTGGTATCGGTAGGCTTGTTGAAATCGGATTTCAGCGCTTCAATCCGGATATCCTCGCCCTCGTTGCTGTCATCAACAAGTTCCGTTACCTGTACGCCGGCGTCTGTGCCGAACTCCTCTTCTTCCTGAACAGTGACCTGGATATCGCTCCCGGTGCCTATCTCGGTCGTTGCAAGCACCTTGACCTCCGCGTCGCCCGTTTCGGCGATCTCCTGCTCCGAACCGATCATAAGCCCGTAAATGTTGGCGTTTTCCGCTTCTTTTATCTCTTTTGCAGCCTCTTCCGGTTCTTCCGCGGGAACATCGTTCTCATCGAACATGAGCCCGCCTATATCGGCACTTCCGCCGTCATCTGCATCTATATATGTATTTGCATTCCCGAATGCCGGTTCGCTGTTTTCCTTTTTTGCAGTCTCCTCCGAGTACAAGAGCTGATCGAGCGAGCTGTCCGGCTTCACGTCCTCCGTCGGACGCTCTCTGCGGACAGGCTCGGGCTTTTCCGGCTCAAGGTCGCTCTCATCTGCCATAAGACCGCTGAGATCAGCCCCGTCGTCCGAATTTATCGTGATCCTGTCGTCATCATCTCCGGTATCTGCGGGCATACCCGGATCCGCCATAAGATCCTCCACCGTTACCATATCGGTAGCGGCACCCGACGACGAAGCCGCTTCTATGACCGGCTCGTCTGCGGGATCCGGCTCGTCACCGGCTTCTATCTTCACGCCTCTCGCGCAGGAACCGCAGTACTGCACGACAGCAGCGCCGTCCTTGTATATCGCAAGTCCCTCGGTCTTCCCGCAGGCGTAGCAGCAGTTCATATAGTCGTGTGCATAAAGATCGTCAGCGAGATCACCGAGAAAGCGGTTTATGTTCTTGATGTTCCTCACCGGATCGTTGTATTTGACGAGTGCGAGAGCCGCACCTCTTCCGGTGGTCTTGAAATGCTTTATGATATGCGGTTTTGCAGCCACCTGTTCCGACAGATAAGAGTAGAGCTCATCGTCGGAAGTGCTGTTCTTTTTCTTGACCCAGATCAGACAGCCGTAGCTCTTTGTTGCATTATTTTCCTTGATAACAACGGAAAGATCCCTGATCCTTCCCGTGAGAGCGTCACATTTCCCGCTGTAGCCGAGATCTGTGTCCACGCCGGTTTCAAGCAGTTCTTTCATAGTCAGCCACTCCGTGCATAAAGCATAAAACGTCGGATAAAGATTCCGCGCCGCATTCATCTGCGGTCCGTCCTTAAAATCGGACATAGCTAATTTTACAATATTTTTGAATTATTGTCAATAAAAATATTGAAAATTTCGGAAAATTGTGATATACTTTATGTAGTATGCCTTACGGCAGGAATAATATTTGTAAAGGTCATGATCCAATGAGCAACCGAATAATAAAGGCGCACACATATTTTCCGATATCGAGCGACCCTTTCGATATGCCGCTCCCGATAAAGTTTGAGCTGCACCACGCGAACACGCTCCTTTGCATCTATTCGGTAAGAGACGATCTAACCGTTGATTACTCATACAATGCAAATACCGACATACCGCTGCTGACGCCGCCGGACAAGTACCTGAAAATAACCGATATCTACTATCTTATACGCTCCCGGGTATTTCTGGACGATCCGTATGCCGCGCCGATCCAGCTCCAGCGTCTCGGGCTCACGGAGTACAATCCCTATGAGATCCTTCTGAAAACATACGGGATTCTGCCCGCGGACGCGTACTGGATCAAGCGTTCCGACGACAGCTCGAACTTCGACGACGCAATAGCAAAGTACAACAAGGTCATGTTCGGGGTAGAGCCTCCCGGACCGGGAAGCGAGATCGAGGATTTTCTCGGCTGATATCACACACCTATCATTACAGGGTACCTCTAAAAACCGCTTTGAAAAGAGAAAATGAGATAGCTGCGTCGGATACAAGGAAAGCCGACGAAGCCGGGCTGGCGCCCGGTTAGGAGGTTTGACGCAGTAGACGGCGTGGCTAGCTCTTTTTCTCTCAAAT
>JAGBMA010000100.1 GCA_017635095.1 Ruminiclostridium sp.
ATTTCGGTAAACCGCCGCTTTTCATTGTTATTAGTTTTCCGTATCGTTAAGATCCTGCAAGATCAGTCTGCCGACAACATCGGAAAGGGTTTCCGTACATTCAAGGTTGAAGTGCGTCCGAACCTTATAGACTGCTTTGCCGAATGTATAAACCGAAACATTGTCTTTCTGTATAGGCTTCGACTCGGTCTTGATTTCTGCCGTATTCGCTACGGCGGGCGTGAGTAATTCATTTCCTCTCAAATTTACCTCCTGCTCCTACCGGCAAGTAATATATTTGTAGCTTGTCCGGTTTTGTTGTTTCCTCTGCTAAACTTCATTGTTAAAGTGTTTTGTTTTTCTTTTTCTGTTGCGGTTTTTGCTCTTTCTGCTTTTCTTCCGCTTTCTTGCGCTCCTGTTCTTCCTGCTTACGGCGGCGTTCTTCGGCGATACGTTCCCGTTCTTCGCGTTCAAGCTCTTCCTGGCGCTGACGCTCGGCAGCGGCGCGGGACTGCATAAAGTCCGTAATACGCCAGAACTTGCCGTTACCATTGTAATAAACGGAATTATCGTCACCGACACGGATAACGTCCGCGTCGTTCAGCCTGTGGGCGAAATACAGGTTCGACAGTATCTCCTGCATATCATCGGAATTGGCTTTGAGATCGTAAACCCGGCATTCGTGCTTGACTGCGTAGTTGTCGATGTTCGCGTCCTCGCGCGGTATCTCCCTGCCGGTGACAGGCTGATAGACCGTAATTATCTTCGACTGCAAGCGCTTGACCTTTTCCTGTTCCTGCTCCGACAGCTTTTCACGCGTCCGCTTGACCAGCTTTGTGATGTAGTCGTCACGGTCACCGTAGGTCGTGATGATACTGTGAAGAACTGCCTCGCGCTGTTTCATCCCGGAAAGCTCCGTCTGCATTTCCGTGAGCCTTGCATTATCGGCTTCTACTGTTTCCGAATACCCGGTAACATCTGCAAGTGCCGAGACCCCTGCGTTTTTCAGAACAGTCTTGTCCGCCTTTTTCTGCGATGCCGAGTACGGCTTGACCTTTCCGAAGAAACGTTTTGCTGCGGCAGCCACTATCTGCTTGTGCTGTATCTCCGCTGACAGATCCGTGATTGCGGTTTCAAGCTCCGTGATCTTCTTTTGCGCCTGTTCGTGCAGCTCCCTTGCTTGCCCGATACCTGTTATGTGTTCCGTGTTTAACAGGGCTGTCTGCTTTTTCATCAAGTCCAGCGTGTCCTTAACGCCAGCCGCAAAGCAGATGTTGCGTGTCTCCATAGCAAACTCCCGCGTGATCTGTCTGAAAATCTCGGACAGTGTGAGCTCGCGCGGCTTGTCGGCAAGGCATTTCAGTATGCGGCTTTCGATCTCTTCCTCCGAGTACCCCAAGCCGAGTTTATGCAATCTTACCGCCCGCTTTTGTCCGGGGGCAAGCACCGAAACATACATTCCACGCTTGACCTTGTACCCGTGAGCCTCCATAATTTTCAAAAGCCCGTCGAGGTCTTTTGCAAGCGGTATCAGTCTGTCTATGTATTCAGCGATTCGAGCCTTCCAAGATGTACCTTGCTTTCTGTGCTTCCACTCGGCGTATGAAAAGTTGTCGCCTTTCTCCAAATTGAATTTCAGCATTATCGGCATGATACCGCGTTCGATGCAAATATCGTCAGACAGGTCACGGGCGCGAAGTATCTCCGACAGCTTGTTGTTCAGCTTCACCCCGTCGGTAGTGTAGGCGTTCACGCAAATGTGATTGTGCAGATGCGTCTTGTCGAGGTGTGTTGTAATAACTGCCTGAGCCTTGTCCCCATAGAGCCGCTTGACAAGCTCCATTCCGATCTGATGCACCTGTTCGGGTGTGACCTTGTCCTCCGGCGAAAACGACTGAATGATATGCAGAGCCTTGACCGTCCCGTTTCCTTTTTCCGGCAGGGGATCGTTGAACTTGTGAGTGCTGTAATGCTCAAAAACCTGCTTCATATTCATGTAAGCGAGGTGAGCGTCCGTGAAGCAATTCATGGAGTCTGCAAAAAGCATTTCTTCGGTCTTATCCGGATTTAGGATATACCTCAGAGTGTGTCCCACTGTTGTCCGGACAGAAACGAATTTACAATACGGCAAATCTCCTTCACCCCCGCTTGCAGATTTTCGATGTCCCCCGCGTAAATGCTGTTGAGCTCGTTAGCCTTGCGGGTAAGCTGGTTGATATTGTTCCCGACTGCGTTGATCGCGTTGACTACCGAAGACGCGGCTTCCATGTCGCAATACTTTATTCGCTTATCGACCGACACTCGCTTTATGTACGTCCCGGTCTTCATGTGCATTTTTGCGGCGCGGCGCTCGACTTCCTCCCATTCGTCGAGGTCGTAAGTAACTTTCTTCTCCTTTACCTGTTTGTACTTTCTCATTTCTTTTTTCCTCCGATCTCATTTCATTGTTGTTGGTGCATATTTAACATTTCAGTTTCATAACGATAAGGGCGGCGGGTTCCCTTATCGAAAAGCGGAAAGGCGGAGCTGTCCGCGTTAGGAAAGTGCGTGCAAAAACCGGGAACCCCCTGTTCCGGTTTGCACCACTTTCCTTGCTTGCTGAATTTTGTTTTCTCAGAAATATGCACCACTTTTTTCGACACGTCTTTTTGTACTCTCCGCTTTTTTGCAGACGGCAGCCTGCGGTTGTCGTGATACCCCGCCCATATTTCTGTGGCAAGGTTCTGTTCAGATCGTTGGCAGGGTGGCAGTCTGCCAAACATCTGAACGCCGGGTTTCGGAATATGGGGGTAAAAGGTTATCAGACAGCATAAGATACGGGCAGTCCTGTCGGACTGCGGCACTTTGGCACGGTAATTATGATCATAGCAGCACATCTCCTTTCGATTTTATGCTCCGAACGCCTTGTGAAAAGGATACAGGGGTCTGCTTTTCCGGCGTTGACATCAGTATATCATACTTATGAGGGCTGTGCCGTATATGCCATATAAAAAATATTTTTCTTTTTTGGGGTCACAAATTCTATATATAGAATTTTCTGATATCAAAAATCAGGGTAAGCAAAAGCCGAAAATTTTTCGAGAAATGTTCCAGATAGGGTACAGTTGTATAGATTTTGAAAGTCTGATGTGCTATAATGGGGGTGTAAAGAAAATCCAAAAGGAGGTTTACGACATGGAAGTTAAGACCACAATGGGAGAGAAGCTGAAAGATCTGCGTGTTGAACGTGGGCTTACCACAAAACAGCTTTGCGAGATGACACAGATCTCGGAGTCGGTGTACAACGGTCTGGAGAATGATTCTCCGCGCGACACGGGGTACAGCCGCATTATCACGCTTGCAAAGTTCTTCGATGTACCGACGGACTACCTGCTCGGCTTCACGGAAAGCCGTATCACAAAAAACATCGAGCTCAAGGAATTGGGAATGTCGGACAAAGCTATCGGAGTCCTCATGCAGCACAAACAGGACAATATGCTTTTGAGCGAGCTTATCGAGCACGGCGAATTTTCTGATCTGATAAACGCTATTGATATTTATGTGCGCCGCGTAGCTGCACCTAACCTTGCCATGATGAACGATATGCTGAATATGACGCAGTCCGGATTTGAGACCATGTTCAATGGCGAAGAAAAACCGGAAGGCTTCGACAGTGCAATGAAATACATAGACGAGACCCAAGTCAATGAGGACGAGTTTTTGCGGTTCCGTATCTCCGAGAGATTCAACCGAATACTTCGCAACATTTATGATAATCATACCAGCACGGTCAATCAGAAGTTCGTTGACAGAATGGCTGAATCCAAGATGCTCTCCTCGTGTATGCTGAAAGCAATAGAGAAAATCAAGTCCGGAGAGCTGGTGGTAAATGACTTTGAAGATGCACTTGACGCAGTTTTCAGAGAAGCCGGGGTCGAATGTCCCGAATTGACCGAAGCCGAAATGGAGGAATGGTACGAAAAGGAGCATATTATCGAAGATATATTCCTTAAGCTGCCGAGATCCGACCTTGAGATCATGTCAACCGGTACTGACGGTTTGGTCGAATCGGTCGCGGAAATGAAAAAGATGATGGCATTAGCTAACGCAAATTCGTTCCGTCCGCCTGTACAGCATCAAGGGCAGAAGAGGAAAAAGAAGAAAACTCATTAAACAAGGACAAAAAAAGACGCAGAGTATTTCGCTCTGCGCCTTTGTTATTATTTACTTTTACAGCTTACTTCCTCTTCTTCAAAGCAAGCGCCGCGCCTGCTGTAAGAGCGCATACCGCGAGAAGCCCGAAGCCTGCGGAAACGCCCGTTACCGGGTTGGTGTCTGCCTCGGCAGGCGTATCCTCAGTGATTATTGCGTATGTCGAGAACTCGTCCGTCATTCCATAATTAGTTTCATTTTTATATTCATATGTGCCGGAAACTCTAAAATACGTTCCGTCATTTGTATTAGCAGTTATAGTAATTGTATCTGTCGTCGCTGCATTTACCGGAATACTGAACCCGACCATGCACGAAACCGCTATACACAGCGACAGGAATATGCTTAAAATTTGTCTTGTCCTTTTCATTTTTGTTATCCTTTCGTTTTTATTTCCACGCAGGGATAGTTTTAGCGCAAAAGCCTTTATGTCCACAAATGATTGATAACCAAGCTGAAAATGGGTATAATACCGATGTAGACAGTGGGTTTCGCAAAATAGAACATTTCACGAAAAAACGCTCCGAAACGCCGTAAACACGGCACTTTATAAAGCCGTACTGACGGCAATATTACGAACATCTGACGTTACGCGACAAGGCTCAGCCGTGACATAAACTCCCGTTTGCGGTCAATGGACGGGTGAACGTAGCGGTTAAGCGTGATCTCGACCGAGCTGTGACCGAGTATCTCGGAAAGCGCCTTGACATCAAATCCGAGCGCGATACAGTTTGTAGCGAAAGCGTGCCTCAGGCTGTGAAAGTGAACTGACGGTATTTTTCCGTTTTTGAGAAGTGTGGCAAAGCGGTATTGAAGGGTTCGGCATTCCATCGGCTTACGCTTGCCGGACAGAACATACATATCATCGGCGCTTCTGTGCTGTTCAAGCAGCGGGAGAAGACAGTCCGGTATCGGAATATCACGCACGGAGCTTGCGCTTTTCGGCTCGGTTATCACGATTTTCGTCCTTTTTGCGCTGTTTCCGGTCTGTATGCGCTGTAACGTGCGGCGAACGTGTATTGTCTTGCTGTCAAGGTCAATGTCGCCCCATTTCAAGGCGCATAGCTCCCCGATACGCATACCAGTGAACAGCGACAGAACAGCACCAAAGTGCTTTATATCGTTTTCTGCGGTCGCAAGGCTCACAAGTCGATGCTGATCGTGCTCCGAAAGTACAGCAACATCGGTTTTGGCTGTTTTAGGCATTTTGAAGCTGTCAAGCGGGTTTCTGATGTTATGCGTCCGCGCGGCAAAACGGTAAATTCCTTTCAGCAGCACCACAATATCTGCGATATACCGCGCCGACATGCCGATTTTCCGCTTCTTCCCGATAAAAGCATAAACATCATCGGCGGTAAGCAGGCAGCAGCACTTGTTCCCGAACGCCGGAATTATATGCTTTTCGGCTTTCATTCGGTAGTTGGCAAGTGTCGATTCCTTTAGCTGCGGCTTTACCGTGTCAAGATATTCAAGCGTGATCTCCTTTACCGTCATTTCCGTTATTGAATACTCGCGTTTGTCCAAAGCCGACATCTTACTTTTAACTTCTTCCGGCGTTTTTCCGTAAACTGAGCGATACTTCCGCTTTCCGTCGCTGTCTTTGCCAAAAGAAATACGCGCTTCATAGCGCCCGTCTTTACGTTTATATAAATTTATCGACATATTTCCTCCAAAAACATTGACTTTTGCACCATAATATAGTATAATAATAATATATCAACAAATAAGGCAAAAAACCGTTTCGTGAAATGTTCTATTTTGCGAAAAAACTACCCGGAAAACAGGTTTATAACATCAATGCCTTTTTGTTCCGCAATACGCACGGTCTGTCCCGTTCCGCTTCTCGGATTGTTGCAGTAGCAGATACAGCAGTCCGCAAGCTCGACAAGCCGTTCGTTGCGTCGTTTCATACATTCTTTGGTGTAGTGCTTGGACAGCACGATCACGCTGTCTGCCGCTTGCAGTATCTCGTTGTATCGTGCGATCTGAGCCTTATTCCACCTTTTGACATGCTCCTTCGGTGGACAAGGTAGGAGCATGTGCAGCTTTATATCGCTGTATTCGGCTTTCAGCGCTATGACCGTTTCGGCACAGAGCATATCAAAGCCGATAGCGCCGCCGTTGTAGAAGTCAGTTACGCCGCACTCAATCATATTTATAATAGTATCCCGTAGCCTCTGATTAAGCTCAGGGGTTATTTTTATTATACGGTGACCGGTAAAACAGCAGGTTTTCATAAATCTCACCCTTTTAAGTTATAATAATACAATATTATATTGTACTATTATAGCATAAAGCTCTATAAAATACAATAATAACTTGTATAATTATTGTATTAAGGGGTTGAGTTTTATGAACAGGATAAAAGAATTGAGAGAAAGCAAGGGTATGACGCAGGTGCGACTCAGTATCGAGCTCGAAGTGTCACAGGAGACCGTTAGCGCATACGAAAAGGGAAAGCACTATCCAAGCGTGGATGTACTTATGAAGCTGTCTGAAATTTTTGATGCAAGTATCGACTACATTTTAGGCTTATCAGATGTGAGGAAGCTCCCGTCGACCGACTATTCGCCGGATGAGATAAATCTTCTTGCCGTTTATCGCTCGCTTCCGTCAAAAGAGAAGGCTATGGCGCAGGCGTATATGCAAGGTTTGAACGACAATAAGTAAAATGACATTACGACAGAGTGTAATTTGTCGCAAGTGCTATTCTTGTTTAAGCAAAACAAAAACCGCTCAACGTGTATTGTTAAGCGGTTTTTGGATAAGGTGAATGACTAGCCCCCAAACCTGAGCATCACGAAAAGGGACGACTGTCTTTGGTGATTTTGACCAATGGGCACAAAGCCTCATTGTTATGTGAATCGCAGCGATTATTCCAGTTGCGATGATTTTTGATCTTTTTATGATTTTTAGCTGTTTTAAAAATAACGTCTACGAAACATCACTAAAATCATGGTTTCCCGAATAGGAAATTCAAAAACAGAACTCACGGACGACACTCAACAGCGATTGTGCAAAATGACGAATTAATAACTGCCGGAAAAGATCTTTTATAATGAGAAATAAACTACAAGTTTTAAGGTGTTTGAATATTGCATTATTATACTTTATGTGTTATAATTATGAATATGTAATAAAAAAGAGGTTTAATCTTTTCGCAGGGGCTAAGCCTCACCGCTAAAGATACACCTCTTTGTATTCATAATACTATACCATTTATTATTGTTATTATACTACATATTTATCACTTTGTCAACAGGAGAATCTTGAAATGGTAAAAAAAGATTTAAATATAGATTTATTGCGTAAGAAAGTTGAATCCAAGTACATATTCTTTGTTCAACTTTGGCACGAACTATTAGACCAAAGAACATTGGATACATATCAATATAAACTATTAAATTCATATTCTGCATTATGTGAATTAATTACAGTTATTGATAAAACAAGAACCGGGATTTTCACATCATCACATAATATAATAGATTGTGTAGATGAGTGCGCTCAAATTGTGAAAAGTGACATAATATTAAAAAAGAATAATCAGATGTTATGGAACAGACTGGTCAACCATTTAAGTAAACATTCAAGAGAAAAAAACGAACAGCTTGCTCTTAAATTCCAGGTTGAATATGCGATATCTGAATTGAAAGAGCAGTATTCCGTATGGATTCACAAAGAATTGAATACGGCTATTTCTGACGATAATAAGGAATCCATTATATACTGTACAAAAGCATTAATAAGTCAATGTATATATAACGGATGGTCAACTAAGAGTTTGTATAAATGTGATCGATTCTTTTACAAATACAAAGATGTTCCAAACTATGATTCTATGCAGTCTTTTTCAAACTACTTGTCATCAGGAGATAAGGAGTTCATTGTATATATAAGTGTTTCAAATTTCACTTATAAACAACCGCCAAATATTATAAATGAATTGGAAAAATTGGACTTTACAATTAAGTCGACAGACCAAATTAAATCTGATTATCGAGATGACAATGAGAGATTAATTCATTTATTTGAAAGTTCCAAAGCATACTTCAGTATTGATGTTAAGGCAAAAGATATTTATTCTTCAGCATATAAAGCTGTACAAATATTATCTGACAAAATAAACGTACTAAGCTTTTACAACATTATAGATACATGGGATATCAGCAACATAAAAATGATTTCTGTGGATAATAGCAGCGCTTACGGAATTCCACTAACAAGTTCTGATCTTTTTAAAACATATGATTATATTGATACATCTGGGTTTATTTTCGAGAACACTGTAAAAATAATGAACGATCATGCGTTGATGGAGATAATTGATAAACTACGTGCTTCATTCAGTTATGCTAATATCAGCAGAGCTTCTCTTTTTCAACAGGAAAAGTATATGACATTATGGATTGCTTTGGAATCGCTTTCAAGGACGGAAATGTATGACGACATAATATCAAACGTTAAGAATACCGTTCCAGCAGCATTATCTACAAGATATCTTTTTAGAATTATCCGAAATTTTGCTGAAGATCTTATAAGATGTAATATTGACCTGAGATTTAACGGCGGAACATTCTATGATATAAAAGATAGTTCAAAAACTAAAGTAGTCAGTAATCTGATTGCGATTATTAAAAATGATATACTGTATCCCAAACTTGAAGAAAAATGTAATTGCTCAGATTTGCTCCATTATAGAATAAATGAAATAAAGACAATACTTACAGACGTCAAATACGCTGTATGTAAATTTACGAATTATCATCAGCATATTTCATGGCAAATACAACGTTTATACAGGATTAGAAATGAAATCGCTCATTCAGCGACTATAGACAAAAACAGTTTAACTATCTACACCGAACACTTGTTTGATTACTTATCAACTTTTGTTTCAGAGATAGTATCCTGTACTCAAAAAAGTAAATTTAAGAATATAGGTGAAATTTACTGCAAGATACAAGACAATTATGCTGTGTTTCAAGAACTTGTTAAATTTCCGGATAAGATAACTGATGTCGATAAGCAAATGCTCGATGAAACATTATTTAAAACCGGGGTTTTAGACTTTATATAACAAACACTAAGCAGACTCTAAAAGAGACTTGCTTAGTGATGTATTGGTTTGGGTTCAGTCTGGAGCTTTTTCTCAGACAATAGATAATGCGTGTGCATAAAAGTTAGAGGCATCTCCGGTAAGTGTGGGTCGAAAAATCGCAGAATACAGCGTTTATGCCGCGAAAGCATCTTGACATGAGTTTCAAATGTGATAGGCTGGTAGCCCGGCAGCAGCCCTTTAGGGGTGCCTGCCGGTGCTGCCCGACTATCACACTTGAATCGAGGCTCGTGTCAAGATGACCGTGGAATAAATGCGGTCATATCCCTACAAACCTTTATTCTATTGCCCACACCTACCGGATAAGAGCCAAAAGTTATTTGCTCAATATAGGGTCTCTTTGTTAAAAGAAAACTTTTTAAAGAATGTATCTCTTTATATTATTAATAATCTATAACATGATTTTTTCAGAATAAAAAAGTCGCGGTTTTTAATAGTGAACAGCGACTTTTTATTCTGATGAATCAACAGTGAGCATTCGTTAGCACTATTTCCAGCTGGAGACTTCTTAAAGTTTGCTGATTATTGATTCCATAGAAAATTTCCCTCCGGTATTACATTATAATAGTACAAACCGATTAGCCGCAACTTGTCTGTTGATAGCGTTCAGGAAAACTTCTTAATGGGAGTTTAACGGGGGCGTGGGGCAGAGCCCCACACGCGCCAAACCGGTCACTTAACGCTGAAAAGAATGTCGCCGTAGGTGGGTACAGGCCAGAAGTCACCGCCGACAAGTGCTTCGAGCTCGTCAACGACTGCACGGACATCGTTCATCTTCGCAAGAACTTTGTCGTGGAAGAAAACAGCCGTCTCACGAACATCGGACAGCGCAGATGTTTCTCCGAGGAGAATTTCAAGCTCGGCGCAGGCTGATATCATGGCGTTTTCAAGCTTTGTCACCTTGTCGGCAGCCTCAAGCTCAGCAGAAGCGTCTATGCCGACCATTTTCTTAGATGCAGCGGCATCACATAGGAACTTCGCGTATGCCATGACTGCCGGAGCGTACTGGTGCTTGACCATGTCCGCGGCAGTGTGAGCTTCTATGTTTATCGTCTTGTAATAGTTTTCGAGCAGTATCTCCGTTCTCGCGTGTATCTCGCGCTCGGTGAATACCTTGTGATCCGTGAATACCTTTACGCTCTTGTCGTCCTCAAAATGAGGGATAGCATCAACAGATGACACAAGGTTCGGAAGCCCGCGGCGCTCTGCTTCTTCAAGCCATGCTTCATCATAAGCGTTTCCGTTGAAGATGATGCGCTTGTGCTCCTTGAAAGTGCGTACAAGAAGATCATGGAGCGCTTTCTCGAATGCGGCACGGTTGACTGCTTCGCCGTCGGCGTTCGCTGCAAATTCAAGCTCGTCCGCGAACTCCTTCAGGGACTCAGCAACTATCGTGTTCAGTATTATGTTCGCCGTCGCAACGTTCTGGGACGAACCAACACTTCTAAACTCGAACTTGTTACCGGTAAATGCAAAAGGCGATGTGCGGTTACGGTCGGTTGAGTCTTTCTTGAAATGCGGAAGCGCAAGCACGCCGAGATCGAAATCGTTGCTCTTCTTCTGGACTGTACCGCCGCTTATGAGCGCGTCAACTACCGCGTCAAGCTCCTCGCCGAGAAATACCGATATTATAGCAGGAGGCGCTTCATTTCCTCCTAAACGGTGATCGTTGCCCGCAGTCGCCACCGAAAGCCTCAGCAGCTCAGGGTACTCGTCAACGCTCTTTATCACTGCGGCAAGGAACGTAAGGAACTGCACGTTCTCCATGGGCGACTTGCCCGGATTGAGCAGATTCTGACCGTCATCGGTGGAAAGCGCCCAGTTGTCGTGCTTGCCGGAGCCATTCACTCCGTCAAAAGGCTTTTCGTGCAGCAGGCACACCATTCCGTGACGCAGCGCCGTTTTCTGCATGACCTCCATTGTGAGCTGGTTCTGGTCGGCTGCCGCATTAGCGCCGGAGAATATCGGCGCCATTTCATGCTGTGCGGGAGCAACTTCGTTGTGCTCTGTCTTGGACATTACTCCGAGCCGCCAGAGCGCATTGTCAAGATCCCGCATATACGCATGAACACGGCTGTTGATCGCGCCAAAGTAGTGGTCGTCCATTTCCTGACCCTTGAGCGGCGGAGCTCCGAACAGCGTTCTTCCGGTGTATATGAGATCCTTGCGCTTCTCGTAAACGCTCTTGTCTATGAGGAAGTATTCCTGCTCCGCACCCACAGTGGCATTAACGCGCTTCGTGGTGGTGTTGCCAAAAAGACGGAGTATGCGCACAGCCTGCTCGGAAAGCGCGTCCATAGAACGCAGCAGCGGAGTCTTCTTGTCAAGCGCCTCGCCGGTATAAGAGCAGAATGCGGTGGGTATATAGAGAGTACCGTCCTTTATGAACGCGCAGGAAGTCGGATCCCACGCTGTATAGCCGCGCGCCTCGAAAGTTGCACGGATACCGCCGGATGGAAATGAGGACGCGTCAGGCTCGCCCTTCACAAGCTCCTTGCCCGAAAACTCCATTATGACCGTCCCGTCTCCGGTAGGTGCAATAAAGCTGTCGTGCTTTTCCGCAGTTATGTTGGTCATAGGCTGGAACCAGTGGGTATAGTGCGTAGCGCCCTTTTCCACCGCCCAGTCCTTCATTGCGGCTGCAACGCTCTCGGCTATGGAGCTGTCAAGCTCGCGGTTTGAGTTCATGGTAGCTTTCAGCTTCTTGAAAACTTCTTTGGGCAGCCTCTGCCGCATAGTGGATTCGTCAAACACATCTTCGCCGAAGATACGCGAAACATCAATATTATCGTTCATTATATTCCCTCCAAAAAAATACGTTCCGGCATAGTTACCCCATACCGGAACGTCATCGTTCCTTTTTATTATATTACATTTCCGCCGATTTGTCAACCATTATCGGTACATATTTTCAGGCTATGCCGTACAAATAGCGTGCGGAGATTGCGCAGTCAGAATTTCTGCGCAGGATGACGGAATATCATGCAAGCAAGGTTCGTGCGTCTATTTGCACGGTATTGCCTTTACTTCTTCGTTCCGCGGGCTTCTATGATCTGTGCCATTTCGCCCACGTTCTTCATACCGGAAACCTCACCCATTGTGAACCGGACACCGAACTCGTCCTCTATGGCGGACATGAGCGTGATGTGATTGAGGCTGTCCCAGTCCTCGATATCGTCTGCGGTCGTTTCCGCATCTACCTCTATTTCATCATCATCGAAGAAATCACGGAAAACTGAATTTATTCGTTCATATATCTTTTCCATGCCAACCTCACTTTTCAACAGAGAATGTTGCAGTCTCTTTCGGGCGGTTGTCTATGACACGCTTTGCCTTGCCGGCTGTACGCTCGATAGACTTAGGTTCAACGAGCGACACCTTCGTGCTTATACCGAGAACCGTCTTGAGATCATGATGAATGCGGTTCTTGAGTTCTTCAAGATTACGGTAATCATCAAGCAGGGACGCGTCCGCAAGCTCGACCTTTACCTCAAGATTGTCCGCGGAACCTTCTCTGCCGACAACGAGCTGATAATGGGGCGCGATCTCGGGAACTACCATTAGCACGCTCTCGATCTGCGACGGGAACACGTTTACACCGCGTATCTTCAGCATATCGTCCGTTCTTCCCGTAGGCTTCATCATTCTCGCGTGAGTTCTGCCGCACTTGCAGGGCTCGTATGTTATGGACGTGATATCGTGGGTCTTGTATCTGAGTACCGGCAGACCTTCCTTGTCGAGTGTAGTTACCACAAGCTCGCCGCTCTTTCCCTCGGGGAGTATCTCACCTGTTACGGGGTCAACGATCTCGGGGAGGAAATGATCTTCATTGAAGTGCATTCCGCAGCGCTCCGTGCATTCGCCGGATACGCCGGGTCCCATAAGCTCGCTCATGCCGTAGTTGTCTGTAACGAACATATGAAGCTTCTGCTCGATCTGATCGCGCATCTCCGGCGTGCAGCCTTCGGAACCGAGAAGTCCGAGACGAAGTTTGATCTCTTCCGGCTTTATTCCGACTTCCTCCATAACCTCGCCTATACGGAGGGCATAGGACGGAGTGGAAACAAGCGCGGTGGTACCGAAATCGCGCATCATCATTACCGTCTTTTCCGTGTTTCCCGAGGAGCTCGGAACTACGGCAGCACCCAGCTTTTCAAGACCGTAGTGAAGTCCGAGAGCACCCGTGAACAGACCGTAGCCGAAGCATATCTGCACTATGTCATCGGGAGTCGCGCCGGCAGCGCAGATGATACGCGCCATGCAGTCGCTCCACATATCGAGGTCTGCCTTCGTGTAGCCTACAACAGTGGGCTTTCCGGTCGTACCGGAAGAAGCGTGCATACGAACTATCTTCTTCATGGGGACTGCAAAAAGACCGAAAGGATAGTTGTCGCGGAAGTCCTCCTTGGTGGTGAACGGAATGTACTGTATATCACTCAGAGCTTTTATCTTTCCCGGATCAAAGCCCGCCTTGTCAAACTTGTCCTTATAGAGCTTCACATTCTCGTAGCAATAAACTGCCGTCTTTTTAAGCTTTTCGAGCTGGATCCTCTCGATATCACTTCTCGGCATCGTTTCCGCCGCTTTGTCAAAAAACATTTACATTTCCTCCTGATCTTATGATATTCTTTCTGTAGGGTACCTCTAAAAACCGCTTTGAAAAGAGAAAATGAGAATAGCTCTTATGCCGCTGATTAAAGCGCATCCATGCGCTATTGGGGCGGCATAGTCAGAGCATCCTGCTCTGGCGTCGGATACAAGGAAAGCCGACGAAG
>JAGBMA010000101.1 GCA_017635095.1 Ruminiclostridium sp.
ATATGTTGTGCAGAAACTGTCCCGCTCAGCGCGGCAGCTGCAAAAGTTTTTTTGGAAAGAGAGAGGGGTCGAGGGGAGAGAGAAAAGCCTTTTTTTACAAAAAAAGGTTTTCTCTCTCCCTCGCGGGGCGTGGGGCAGAGCCCCACACGCGCGTCCGCAGACGCGCTGAGGGTGCAGGGCAGAGCCCTGCCGGGGCGTGGGGCAGAGCCCCATATTATGATCTTTCAAGAATGTCTGCAAGTATCTCCGCCGCATCGGTAACACAGCCCCGGCAGGAGCGGATAATCTTTCCGGTAAGAGCACCTTTCAGCTCCTTGCACATAAGCGTCCGGTTCATTTCTGTGAAGCGCTTTTCAAACTCGGCTTTGGCGGAAACTGCATCTGATCCGAGCTTCTTCTCAAGCACATATTCGGCTGCGAGCACTGCGCCGCACTTTCCCATTTTTCCGCCTGCCATAGGCATGGCAGCCTGCTTCGCTTCCTGCTCGGAAAGTCCCGCTTCATCGCTGAATGCACAAAGAACCGCGGCGGAGCAGGGGTAAAAGTTCTTGTGGTTGTTTATGGCTTTTTCGACTTTTTCAGACATCTTCGTTTTCCTCTCCTATTGCATCTTCAATAATAGCGCGAAGTTCTTCGACACCTTCTCCTGTTTCAGCGGAAAATTCGATCATGGTGATATCGTCTGCACAAGGTATTTCGGTGCGGAATGCTTCACGTCTTTCTTCGCGCTCTTTCTTTTTCAGCTTGTCCGCTTTAGTGAGAACTACAACGAACGGGATCCCGCTGTCGATAAGAAAATCTATCATCATCACATCGTCTGCGGTGGGCTTGTGACGGAAGTCAATAAGCTGAAAGACGAGGGCGAGATCTCTGTCATCATGCAGATAACCTTCGATGAGTTCTGCCCAGCGTTTTTTCTCGTTCTGCGAGACTTTTGCGTATCCGTATCCGGGCAGATCTACGATATATATTCCGTCAACGGAGAAGAAGTTTATGGTCGATGTCTTGCCGGGCGTTGCGCTCACTCTTGCAAGAGACTTTCGATTGAGCAGTTTGTTTATGAGTGAGGATTTCCCTACGTTCGAGTGACCCGAAAATGCAAATTCGGGTCTGTCGGAAGCGGGTATCTGTCTGAAAAGTCCGTAGGAAGCCGTAAATTCAGCTTTGTTGTAGTTCATCGCATTTCCTCATTTATGAATTTTCCCCTGCCGTTGACAGGGGAATTGTTTTAGTTTGCATTTGTTGTTGCGGAAGGCTGAGTTCCGCGTCTTTTCGCCGATCCCGCAGTTTTCTTAGTCCTGCCGCGTGAAGTCTTGCTTGTCTTCTTGGGTGCAGAAGCGGGGAAGACGAGCGCGTTGTCAAGCACTGTCTGTATCTTTTCCGCAGGAATGAAGCGTACATTGTCCTTTACGGTCTCGTCGATCTCATCAAGGTCGGCTTCGTTCTCTTTCGGGATTATGACCGTCTTTACACCGGCTTTGTAAGCTGCCATCGACTTCTCTTTAAGACCGCCGATCGGAAGCACCTTTCCGTGCAGTGTTATCTCGCCGGTCATTGCGATGTCGTGCTTCACCGGCATTCCGGAGAGCGCGGACACGAGTGCCGTAGTCATGGTAACTCCGGCGGAAGGACCGTCTTTCGGAACTGCACCTTCGGGAGCGTGGATATGAAGATCCTTGTTCTTGTAGAAATCGGGGTCGATGTTATATTTAGCGGCTATGCTGCGGACAAGACTTACTGCGATCTTGCTCGATTCCTTCATTACGTCGCCCAGAGAACCGGTGACTTCTACTTTACCGTCGCCCTCCATTACGATGACCTCAAGCGGCATAGTTACTCCGCCCACCGAAGTCCACGCAAGTCCGGTGACAATACCGGTCTCGTCGGTCTTGGAGATAGTTTCGGGAAGGTACTTTCTTGTACCGAGGTAGTCTTTTATGTTGGCGTCCGTGACGGAGATCACAGTCTCGCCGCTGACAAGTTTCTTTGCTGCCTTTCTGCAGACGGAAGCAATCTTCTTTTCGAGACCTCGTACTCCGGCTTCGCGGGTATATCCGTCGATGATCGCATAGAGAGCCTTGTCGTTTATTTTGAGGGTCTTGCGTGTCTCACCGTGCTTTTTGAGCTGTTTCGGGAGAAGATGCTTCTTTGCGATATGGAACTTTTCTTCGCGGGTGTAGCTCGAAAGCTCTATGACTTCCATTCTGTCCAGCAGAGGAGCGGGGATAGTGTCCGTGGTGTTTGCAGTCGTAATGAACAGCACATCGCTCAGATCCACCGGTATCTCGAAGTAGTGATCGGTGAACGTGGAGTTCTGTTCGGGGTCGAGAACTTCGAGCATAGCGGAGGAAGGATCTCCCTTGTAGTCGCTGCCCATTTTGTCTATCTCATCGAACAGGATAACGGGATTCATGCATTTAGCCTGTTTGATCGCGTTTATGATACGTCCCGGCATTGCACCGACATATGTTTTTCTGTGACCGCGTATCTCTGCTTCATCACGCACACCGCCGAGTGAAACACGGGCATAGTTCCTGCCGAGAGCAGCCGCGATAGACTTGCCGACAGAAGTTTTTCCGACTCCGGGAGGTCCGACGAGGCAGATGATCTGGCTTTTCACATCGGGATTGAGCTTTCTGACGGAGATTATTTCAAGGATACGTTCTTTGACTTTTTTCAGCCCGTAGTGATCCTTTTCGAGCTGCTTTTCAGCCTTTTCGATGTTTATGGTGTCCTCCGTATAAACATTCCACGGCATTTCAAGTACCGAGTCGAGGTAAGTCTTTATCAGACCGTATTCCTGTGAGGAAGGGGAGACCTTCATCATCTTGTTTACTTCGCGGAGCAGCTTTTCTTCTGTTTCTTCGGGGAAACCGAGAGCCTGTATCCTTTCGGTGTACTCATAGGTCTCGTCGTCGTATTCCTCGGAACCGCCGAGCTGTTTCGACAGCGCTTTCATCTGCTCACGAAGTATGTATTCACGCTGATTTGAGTCGATAGAGTCCTTTATCTGTTCGCTTATCTCGGCCTCGAATCTGAGCACTTTTATCTCTTCCGTGAGCATCTGTATAAGCTTCTTTACACGTTTTTCGAGACCGTTCGTTTCGAGAAGCGTCTGCTTGTTGTCTGTTTTGAGGAACACATTGAAGATGATGAGATCGAAAAGCTTTTTGAGGTCGTGTTCACCTTCCACAAGGCTCACGAGTTCGTCCGGTATCTTTGGTACAAGGGAAGAGTACTCCGTAAAGAGCATTTTGAGGGTGCGTTCATAAGCGTATGAGAGCGAATCATCAAGTTCTGAGGGACGCTCCTTTATCTCACTTATGTCGGCGACATCGTACGTCTCGAATTCACCCACGTTCAGGAGCTTTGCACGATAAAGACCCTGCACGAGGACACGGGTGACTTTATCCGGTGTTTTGAGTATCTGGCGTATTTCCGCAACGACACCGACCCTGTACAGATCGGCTCTGTGGGGGTCATCGTTGTCGTATTCCGTCTGTGTCACGAGAAAAATGCGCTTGTCTGTAAGACTTGCAGTTTTCACAGCTTCCACGAACTTCGGCTTTGTTACATCGAAGTTGAGTACCATGCCCGGAAAAACGACGAGACCTCTCATCGTTATCATGGGGAGTTTATGTTTTACCGCTGACGGCATTATTATCAATCCTTTCGGTTTATGGGCACTGTTCCGTTCATATCGCTGACGGAAAGATGCTTTCGGCAGTTCATGACTGCGTGCCTTATTTTTTCGGCGTAACTACTATTATACAATATTACGCCGATAAATGCAATAGTTTTTTTCTGAAAAATAGTGTAAACAAAGGAAAAGAGTAGATGTTCACGAGATGATTGAAAAGTGAACGTTCATATCGTGATATATGGCAGAAGCTTTTTGAGAGTAGCTTCACCGATCCCGTCAACCTCAGTGAGCTCATCGAGTGTAAGAAAATTGCCGTATTTTTCACGGTATTCTATGATCTTCTGTGCAGTGACATCGCCGATACCTTTGAGCGTTTTGAGATCATCGAGGGTGGCGGTGTTCAGGTTTATCTTCTCTTCTTCGGGCACTGCGTCCGCTTCGGTAGGCAGAGGTTCGGCTATGACATACGCGTTCCGCTCGTTTATATCCGTGAGCGCATAGATGATCCCGCATACCGCAAAATATGCAGCCACAACAGCAAGAAAAATGATGATCGCGCGGCGCTCTTTGCTTATAGACTCATCATGCACTTCGTTTCCGTTCATACTGCTCACCTCAGCGAAACGTCTTTTTCTCCGGGATCGTTGACTAATGACATTACATAGACCTGGCACGGGTTATCGGCATCCCAGAACTCCGGAAACACTTCAAACTCCTTGAACCCGCAGCTTATATAAAACAGGTTGGTCTTGTCGTATTCATCATATTTCCCCATCTGAACAGTTTTTACCTGCAGGAAAGAGTAACCTTCGGAACGCCCGATATCCACAGCTTTTTCAAAAAGCATCTGTCCGTAATTATACCATACTTTTGTGTATAACGCAACTTTTTATTGAAATTATCTAAAATTTTGGTGATAAATTTGTCATTATAGTCATTGTGCAAACGTTTACATTGTGATATAATATGAAAAACAATGCTTGACTGCAAGAAAGGGGACATATTTTTATGCCAAACCCATATCTTCCGCTTTGGGAATACATTCCCGACGGTGAACCGAGAGTATTCGGAGACCGCATATACGTTTACGGCTCCCATGACCGCAACGGCTGTGACAAATTCTGTGACTACAAGCTCAAGGTGTGGTCCGCGCCGGTGAATGCGCCGGATAAGTGGGTGTGCCACGGTACTGCCTTCGCCACCCGTGATTTCAGAGATCACCCCTCGGATACGGACTGGACGGACAATGAGCTGTACGCGCCGGACGTTGTGGAGAAGGACGGAAAGTACTATCTCTATGCCTATATCGTCGGTGCAAAAGGCTGCGTAGCCGTGAGCGACAAGCCGGAAGGCCCGTTCACACTGCTCTCGAAGTATTCGTACAATATAGAGAACCATTACGACGACGGTACGTTTATCGACCCCGGCGTGCTTGTTGACGATGACGGACGTGTGTATGTTTACTGCGGATATCAGGGTTCGTATATGGCTGAGATAGACGGAAACGATATGCATACCGTTATCGACGGGACTTACAAGACCGATATAATACCGACTTCAGAGCCGCATCTTTTCTTTGAAGCCTGCTCGCCGCGCAAGATAAACGGAAAGTATTACCTTATTTACTCGCCGCAGAAGGGAAGCCGTCTTGATTATGCAATAAGCGACAGCCCCACCGGACCTTTTGAATACAAAGGCACCATAGTTGACAACTCTGTGGATTATCCCGGCGGAAACGATCACGGCTCGGTAATGCAGGTGAACGGTCAGTGGTACATCTTCTATCACCGCATGACCAACGGAACTATCATGTCCCGGCGCGGCTGTGTCGAGCGCATCAGGATACTGCACGACGGCACGATACCTCAGGTGGAGATGACATCTCTCGGATTTGAGGAGAGCCTTGACCCGTTCATTCCCACCAAGGCGGACACCGCGTGTGTACTTAAAGGCGGCTGCTTTATCACGGAACTGAATATCTTTGACAGAATTGTTACCGGCATAACAGACGGTGCCGTAATGGGCTGGAAATACTACGATTTCGGAAGTGACAGCGACCCGTGGTCATTGAAAATAAAGATCCGCGGTACAGGCTGCAGAGGAACGATATCGGTATATCTTGACAGCGATGAGGGCGAACCTGCAGGCGAAGCGTCGTTCACCGAGAACGGCGGCATAATATCCGTGAAGCTTCCCGAAATCAAAGGCAGACACGCGGTATATCTGAAGGCAAAGAGCGGATATGAGGGCTGGGCTGCCGAAATGTTCAAGGGAAGAATGCTGTTCGATCTAGAAGAGTTTGTATTTGTGCGCTGATATGAAAGGAAAGGCTATGGATATAAAAAAGATCATTGCGTTTGTTGCAGCTTCGGTCTGCATGATCTCAGGCTGCGGGAACAGTGCAGCGGTAAAAGATGACGGTAACGGAACAACGGCTGCCGCAGACACCGGAACCGTTACCGAAGCACAGGAAGAACCTGCCCGGGTACAGGGGGAAATGCGTGATATGACGACACAGCAGATAGTTGAGGACATGGGTCTCGGCATAAATCTCGGCAATACCCTTGAAGCAACGGGCGGTACCTTTGACACAGTGCTCGGTTATGAAAAGAGCTGGGGAAGCCCCGAGATCACCCGGCCGCTCATACAGGGTTACGCAGACGCCGGGTTCGGGGTGCTGCGTGTACCGGTGGCATGGTCGAACCTTATGGCTGATGACTATACCATAAGCCCTCAGCTCCTTGCCCGCGTTGACGAAGTTATAGGCTGGGCGGTTGACAGCGGTATGTATGTCATTATGAACATACACTGGGACGGCGGCTGGTGGGAGAAGTTCCCGGAAGATAAAGACGAGTGCATGAAAAAGTACACCCGTATCTGGGAGCAGCTCTGTGATTATTACGGCGATTACGGCGATAAGCTCATGTTTGAGTCCCTGAACGAAGAGCTGAACTGGGACAGCGTATGGAACAAGTACAGCGGTACCACCGGCGAGAACAAGGAACAGGTCTATGCGCTCGCAAATGAGATAAACCAGAAGTTTGTGGATATCGTCCGCGGCAGCGGCGGCAACAATGCCGGGCGTCACCTGCTCATAGCGGGATATAATACCGATATCGGGCTCACCTGTGACGACCTGTTTGTTATGCCCGATGATCCCGCAGGCAGATGCGCCGTTTCCGTGCATTATTACACGCCTTCGACTTTCTGTCTCCTGGAAAAGGACGCAAGCTGGGGCAAGGCGAAAAAGACATGGGGCACAAAAGCGGACGTAGCCGAAATGGAAAAGTACATGGATATGATGAAAGAACATTTCGTTGACAAGGGCATACCCGTGATCGTCGGCGAGTACGGCTGCGTGGGAGTAAAGAACAAGACTGCCGAGCAGATAAGACGCTTCAATCTTATTGCCGCTGAGGAGATGCTCTCAAGAAAGATGTGTCCTGTTCTTTGGGATATAAAGGGTCTGTTCTACGACAGATACTTCTTCACCATGAAGGACGAGGAGTTCATGACCGGACTTCTTCGTATAAAGGACGGAGAGAGCCTCAAAGAAGAACTTCTTGCAAAGAAGGAAGGATCATCAGAAGAAGGCTGACAGATCATATGTATGTGCGGTGTAATGCCGCTTTTAACGTCCCGCTGATAACAGGCGGGACGTTTTTTGCTGAGTATGTATTGTAATTTTACGGGAAATGTGATATACTTATATAAATATCATTTTCATTCGCAAGGAGTGTTTGTATGAAAAAGACAATTGCTTTTATTATATCGGTTCTGATGTTCGTTTCTGCAGGCTGCTGGAGCGAAGTCCCGCCCGCGGAGACTTCATCTTCGTCTTCGGCGGCAGCAACATCATCTGCCGAAGTAAAGACTGAGCATGAAACCGGTTACCGGTCCAGTCTTTCAAACCCCGATGCCACCGAAGGCGCGCTGAAGCTGTACAATTACATTTGCGATACCTATGGCAGCAATATCATCTCCGGCCAGCAGGAATCCACATGGATGGGAAGCGAACAGTACGAGTTCGATTATATCCTTGAAAAGACCGGTAAACTTCCTGCAATTCGAGGACTTGACTATATGAACGACGACTTTGCCGGCGTGAACAGACGAGCGGCAGAGTGGTACGAGCGCGGCGGCATAGTTACGATCTGCTGGCATTGCGGCACGGATTTCAGCGGGAGCTGGACGGAAAGCCAGAAGACCGAGATCGCGGACTGGGACAAGGCTCTCACAGCCGGAACACCTGAGAATGATGTGCTCATCAAGGGCATGGACAAGGGCGCGGAGGCTCTCAAAGAACTGCGCGACAAGGGTATCCCCGTTATCTGGAGACCGTTCCATGAGTTTGACGGCGCATGGTTCTGGTGGGGAAAAGGCGGAGCCGAAAATTTCCGCAAGCTCTGGGTCATGATGTATGACAGATATACCGATTACCACGGCCTCAACAATCTCATCTGGGTGCTCGGTTATTCCCATAACGGAAAGAAGGATATGGGAGACTGGTACCCGGGGGACGGGTATGTTGACGTTATCGGAGCCGACTCGTATGACAAAGGCGCGAACAATGCGCTTTTCAAGCGTGTGAAGCTTCTCGTTGACGAAGAAACTCCGATATGCTTCCACGAGTGCGGAACGATACCGACTATTGCGGAACTGCACAAAGCGCCCACGAACTGGGTCTGGTTCATGACATGGCACACCAATTTCATAACGGACGAGAACGACCCGGATACACTCAAAGCTATCTACAACGATGATTACGTCATAACGCTCGATGAACTTCCGAATCTCCGTATCTGATGCAGCAGAAAGACAATATCGGATATGAGGAGGAAATTACTTGAGAAAAGCACTTTTTTCAAAGATCAGGGAAGCGCTTGTTTCTGTGCTTCCTATTACTCTTATCGTTCTTGCAGCTTCATTTACTCCGCTTGTTACATTCAGCGGGAAAGAAATGATCGTATTTGTTATATCCGCTTTTTTCCTTATATTGGGAATAGCGCTGTTCAACCTTGGGGCTGACCTTGCTATGACGCCTATGGGTGAGCACGTCGGCGCGGGTCTTACGAAGTCACGCAAGCTCGGGGTACTGTTCACGGTCTGCTTCATCATGGGCGTGCTGATAACCGTTGCGGAACCGGATCTCTCGGTCCTTGCCGGTCAGGTCGATGAAGTAATGAACGGAACTCTGCTAATCGTATCGGTGAGTATCGGGGTAGGACTTTTCCTGCTTACAGCCGTAGTTAAGATCGTTACTAAAAGCGACCTTTCGCCGCTCCTGCTGTTCTTCTATATGCTGCTGTTCGCATTCGCTTCGCTTCTTCTCGAACATGGGCGCGAGGATATGCTCCCGCTGGCATTCGACTCCGGCGGTGTCACAACAGGCCCCATAACCGTTCCGTTCATTATGTCACTCGGCGTCGGTATAGCGCTTACCGTCGGCGGCAGAAACGCGAGCGAGAACAGCTTCGGTCTTATCTCGCTGTGCTCGGTGGGACCTATCATTGCGGTACTTGTGCTTTCTCTCGGTGTGACAGGCGAGATGAGCTATGAACTGCCGGATTACTCTATAGAAGCCGCGCTCGACAACGGGCTCATAGAGACGCTTATACATACCGTTGAAGAAGTCGGAAGATCGCTTATCCTTATAATGATCTCTTTCGGTGTGCTCCAGCTTACGATACTGAAGTTACCGAAGAAGAAGCTTCTTCAGATCCTTGTGGGTATATTATATACATTTGCCGGGCTTGTCATATTCCTTACCTCGGTGGCAGTCGGATTTATGCCGATAGGATTCAGACTTGGTACAGAGCTTGCCTCGTTCGGCAATGTACCGCTCGTGATATTCGCGTTTGTGATAGGTATGGTGGTCGTACTTGCCGAGCCTGCGGTCCATGTCCTGAACAAGCAGGTCGAAGATGTTACCGGTGGGACTGTCACAAGGAAAGAGATGATGGTAGCTCTGTCTGTCGGCGTAGGTGTTTCCATCGGACTTTCGATCGTGCGCATAATCTTCGGATTCTCGCTGCTCTACTACCTTATCCCGGGATATATCGTGTCTCTCGGATTATCGTTCTTTGTACCGAAGCTTTATACTGCAATAGCTTTCGATTCCGGCGGAGTCGCGAGCGGACCGCTCACATCGAGCTTTATTCTTCCCATGGCGATAGGCGCCTGTGCCATGATGCACGGAGCGGACGATGTGCTTTATTCCGCGTTCGGTATAGTGGCAATGGTAGCTATGACTCCTCTTATAACGATACAGGCACTCGGATTCAAGGCTGTTGTTTCCGACCGCATGAGAAAGAAGCTTGCTATGGCTCGTATCCTTTCCGCGGATGATGCACAGATCATTTACTTTGAATAGGGGGAGACAAAATGGCTTTCGGAAAAAAGAAGGTACAGACGGGAACCGGAGTACAGAATACGCCTCTTCCGGTTCAGAGCGGCAATATCGCACCGTTCAAGCTTGAGCTGCTGATAACGGTGGTTGAAAAGAACAAGGCGGAGTTCTATATTGACCTTATACAGTCCTACGAAGCCAATTTCCAGTTCTCCGCACCGGCTCACGGGACTGCAAAAGCGGATATACTCGATTATCTCGGACTTGCGGATTCGGATAAGACCGTTATATTCAGTGTTATACGAAGCGATAAGCTTGACGATCTTGCATATACGCTCGATATGAAATTCCGGACGGTACGCGGCGGAAAAGGGATCGCATTTTCGGTGCCGTTCACGAGTGTGATCGGTACATCGGTGTACGCGTTCCTTTCAAACGCGGTCGATTCGGTAAAGGGAGATGTGTGATATGGACGAAAAGAAATATGAAACGATATTCTGCATAATAAATTCCGGATTTTCGGAAACTGTCATGGACGCTGCCCGTGAAGCGGGAGCACGTGGCGGTACCGTTATCCGTGCAAGAGGTACGGCGGGTAAAGAGGCTGAGGAGCTGTTCAAAATCACTATACACCCGGATAAGGAAGTGCTCATGATCCTTGTGCCTCAGGAGATCAAGGACAGTGTGCTGGACGCGGTATATAAGTCGGCGGGAATGGGAACCGCAGGTCAGGGAATAGCCTTCTCCATGGCGGTAAACCGCACGGTAGGGCTGAACTGAACGGTATCGGATAAACGACAGCGCGATGAAACTTACACTGCACCTTACCGGCAGATGCGATCTTGACTGTGATTACTGCCCCGCGGATAAAAGCGGTGGACGAATGGCGGAAAAGACGCTTTATGCAGCCTGTGACTTTGCGTTCTCCATCGGTAAAACTGCGGGATTGTGTTTTTTCGGCGGAGAGCCGCTTCTGGAGAAAGAGCTGATATACAAAGCCGTGGAACGCTGTGAGGAACTCTCGCGCCGGACCGGGAAGCCTGCGGAGTTCCGCATGACAACGAACGGTACGCATCTCGATACCGGGTTTTTGAGCATGGCGAAAAGCTGCGGAATGGTCATAGGTCTTTCTTTTGACGGACTTATGCAGGACGTTTCGCGGAAAAGACCTGACGGAAGCGGCACTTTCGATACAGTCAGCAGCAATGCAAAACTGCTCATATCGGAAATGCCGGAAAGCGTGGCTATGATGACAGTCTCTCCGAAGGCTGCCGGAAGGTACGCAGAGTCGGTGCGCTATATAGCGTCCCTCGGGTTCCGGAATATCTCGGCCACTATCGCTTACGGCAGCCGGGTACGCTGGACAGAGAAGGATATTTCAGTCCTCAGAGCCGAGCTTGAAAAGATCGCGGAGTTCTGTTCCGCCGGTATTGTGCATTCACCGCGTCCGGTGATGTTTGCTCCGCTGGACTGCAGGATCATGGGTCTTATCTATGGAAAGAACGCGTCTTCACAGTGCTCATTTCTTTCGGGTCAGCTCACGTCGGATGTGAACGGCGATATTTACAGATGCACACAGTTCATCGGCGATGAGCGGCATTACCTCGGAAATGTCTTTGACGGTATCGACATAAAACGTCAGTACGACCTTATGAAGCAGGTCAGGATACCGGAACAGTGCATCTCCTGTGATATGAGGGAACGCTGCTCAAATATCTGCGGCTGCAATAACCGTCTTGAGACAGGTGATGAGAACAAAGTCTCACCGCTTATCTGCACATATGAACGTATGCTTACGGAGATCGCAGACCTGACGGCGCGAAAGCTGTGCCGGGATCACAGGGAAGAGTTTGTCCGCCGCTATGGGGCTCCCATACCGGGAATAACAGAATAAGAATGAAAGAACCGCTGCGGGCATAAAACAGATACCTATATAGAAGTTTTGCCCCGAAGCACTTCAAAGTGCTTCGGGGCATTGTATTTTATACAACTGCTAAGATAAATCAGATAATATGAAGTGACCCCTCTTGCAAAGCGTGGATTACTCTGCTAAAATAAAAATGAAAGAAATCAGCCGAGATACCACATACAAGGAGGTGTCACCATGAGTAGTATAACATATATCGGGCTGGATGTCCATATGTCAAATTACACAATTTGTGCATACACGATAGAAAATGATAAAACCTTTGCTGAAACAACGATCAAGCCCGACATCAAAGAGCTTGAAAAGTA
>JAGBMA010000009.1 GCA_017635095.1 Ruminiclostridium sp.
ATCTAAAATCGTTCGATCGCTCAGATTAAACGCTAACAATTTGCTTGTTATTGTCAATCCGAAATTATCTTTTCCTTGAATTTCAAGGGTCGTTAATTCGTTCTTGTCTACTGTTCAATTTTCAAGGTGCCTGTCCGTCAGTCAAGCTCCGCTCTCCCGACAGCTTTAATATTTTATCACACTCTTTCCCGTTTGTCAATACCTTTTTTCAATTTTTTTGAAAATTTTTTCGACTCTCTTCGTCAGGCTTTTTTGCCCGTTTTGAGTGGAATGCATTCATTATATCACACCCTATTACCTTTGTCAAGTATTTTTTTCAAATTTTTAAAAAATATTTTGGAAATGCTATATTAATGTCTGCTCATCAACCGCGAAAAGTCTTCATAGCGCAGCTTGAAGGCTTTTCACGGTTGCAAAAGTGCAAGGAAAATTTATATATTTTAAGATTTTCCTTGCACTTTTGTTCGTCCGAAGGACGAAATGAGCCTGACATCAAGGAATGTGTCCGTTGTTCCAATGCGCCGCAGGTGCATTGGAACAACATCTGAAAGTCTGTTTTACAGACTTTCAGGCAATAACTGCCAAACGGCAGTTATTGAGGACACATTATATTATATAAAACTCACAGATTGACAAAACTCTTATTATATAGTATAATGTTATCATCAAATCTGAAAGGAATGATATTATGAACATTTCACCCGCTGCAAAAAAGACCGCTGCTTCCGCTCCTATGCTGATCCCGGTTTTCGCAGCAGTTGCACTTATTATATCAGCTGCCTTTTATATCGTGTTCAAGCTCACTCAGCAGACCGCTTACAATAAATGGTCTGATTACGATGACTGCGGCTGGTCATGATATGAGGCCTAAAATGAAAGCAGTGCTGACAGCGATGATCGTCGTCGTTCTGACGGCAATATACGTTGTCGGCCTTTTTCTTGTGTGGGATGTGTTCAACGTTGAAAAATCCCTTGACGACCTTATGGACAAGGATCTTTATGCAGCCGAATACGCGCCCGATTCCCCGACCCGTGTCGATGCAGTATTCGACGGCAAGACCCTGACGCTTGACGAGGAGCTGCTCATAAAAGACTACTTCGTCTATTGGTATGCGGGACTCGGTGCAAAAAAAGCCGAGAATATTTCCCGCTTCTATTCTCTCCAGACAAGTTTTGAACTCTTTGACGAGCTTGCATTCGATTATGAGACGTCCCTTGCAGCCTCCTGCCCTGCCGACCTGTCATTCGACGAATGCACCCTCACGGTGAACGTTAAGCGGCGTCATGAGGTTACACGATCCGGCAAGATCGAGATCGACCTTGAGCTCTCCGCACAGATGAATTATAATGGTACCCGTACTCCCGGTGTCGTCCGCGGCGAGAAACACAGCTTTGTGCTCATAACCGAGGACAAAGATCTGCGTATCCTCGAACACACTACCGACCGCCCCTCGTACTATTTTGCAAATAAAGGGCTTGACCGCGTGCTTTCCGCAAGCCGGCTCATACGAAGCGACCTGAACTACACATTCTTCCCGAAGTACACGGCATCTGCCCTTGCAATGCTCACCGAAGAAGCCGCTTCCGCATCATTTGACCCGCCTTCCATTTCAACATATCCCGCGGCGGAGTACGAATACGACCGCAGCACAGCCGCGAACGCTGCAATTAAAGGCTTCTCTTCAAGCGGCGCGTTCGGCGAGTACAATGAAAATGACGCGAATTTCGTATCCCGCTGCATCTTTGAAAGCGGCATACCCATGGACTCACAGGGCGACAGGTATGACCAGTGGAAATGGTACGACGACGAGGTAAACACCGAGCGCAAAAAGACCGGCTGCTCAAAAAGCTGGTTCGACCGCGAGGCATTCTACCGCTATGTGCGGGACAACGAAGGCTTCGGAATGGCGGCGGTGCAGACTGCCTCCGGCGGCGGCGAGATCGGAGATGTCCTCCAGCTCATGTATAACGGTGATGCAGTCTCGGAATTCATGATAACCGGCATAATTGCCGACGGTGCCGGTGCAGTAAAGGATTATCTCGTGTCAAACGACAAATACGCTTCGGTATCGCTCCGCACACTGGGCTGCACCGATATACGCGTACTGCATATCGTCGGCTACAACACGGCAAATATATAGACAAAGAACGGAAAAGGAAATGGCAGTTTTTAACGCAAAGGACGTAACATTATATTTCGGCGCGGAGATGCTCTTCGGCGGCGTGACATTTGAAGTTGAGAAAGACGACCGCATCGGGCTTGTGGGAGTGAACGGCTGCGGCAAGACCACGCTTTTCAAGGCGATACGCGGCGATGTGGAATATGACGGCGGCGAGTTTGTAAAGTCGAAAGATGCCGTGCTGGGCTATATGGAACAGCACGTTATCCGTGAAAGCTCGGTGAGCGTGTATGATGAGGTGCTTTCGGTATTTGCTCCGGTCATGAAGCTCGAAAGCGAGCTCGATGACGTGAACCGCCGCATTGATGAGGGCGACAATTCCCCGGAAATGCTGGAAAAACAAATGCAGCTCCGCGAGCAGTTTGAAGCCGAAGGCGGGCTTACCTACCGCACCCGCGCCATGAGCAGCCTTCTCGGTCTTGGCTTCACTCTTCCCGAACAGGAGAAACCGGTATCTGTACTGAGCGGAGGCGAGAAAGCCAAGGTCCAGCTTGCGAAGCTACTTCTTTCGGGCGCAAATCTGCTTCTTCTTGACGAGCCTACGAACCACCTTGATATTGCAGCTTCCACCTGGCTTGAAAAATTCCTGCTTGAGTACAAAGGCGCGTATATCATCATCTCCCATGACCGTTATTTTCTCGATACAGTCACCACCCGCACCTTCGAGCTTGAAAACAAGCGGCTTACGGTGTACAAAGGCGGCTACAGCGCCTACCGCAGGAAAAAGGAGGAAGATCTTGAGATCGCATGGCGGCACTACGAAAACCAGCTTGAAGATATCAACCGCATCAAAGGTATTATAGAGCAGCAGAAGCGCTTCAACCAGGAGCGCAACTATATTACGATAGCAAGCAAAGAAAAGCAGATCGAACGTCTTGAAGCGGATCTTGTAAAGCCTCAGGTACTGCCGAAAAAGCTCCGGTTCGCATTTCACTGCACCGACCCGGTAACAGAGGAGATAATGACCGCGAAGAACATAAGAATGGGCTTTGAGGGCGAAACTCTCTTCAGCGGGGTGGATATAGATGTGCGTAAACACGAGCGGGTCTTCCTGCTCGGAGCCAACGGAAGCGGCAAGACGACGCTTTTTAAGATACTGATGAAACAGCTTGCGCCGGAAACGGGGAATGTGACCTACGGACCCGGTGTGAAGCCGGGCTACTACGACCAGCTCATGACCGGCCTTACCGACAGCAAAACGGTCATGGACGAGATATGGGACGCGTACCCGAAGATGTCCCAGACCCAGGTACGCACAGCGCTCGGCAGCTTTCTTTTCGGCGGCGAGGACGTTTTCAAGAAGATCGGCGTCCTGAGCGGCGGCGAAAAAGCGCGGGTCGCGCTTCTGAAGCTGATGCTTAGCGGCTGCAACTTTCTTCTTCTGGACGAGCCGACGAACCATCTCGACATAAACTCCCGCGAAGCTCTTGAAGACGCGCTTGCAGGCTACGGCGGCACCGTATTCATAATATCGCACGACCGCTATCTTATAAACAAGATCGCCACACGGCTTTACAAGCTGTCGCCCGGCGGTGCCATGTCAATTGAAGGAAACTACGACGATTATCTTGCAGCCTCCGAGGGCGCGAACGTACTTACGGCTGCAAAGGCAAAGGAACCCGGTGAGAGCGAGAGCGCCAACAAGCTTGATTACAAACGCCGCAAGGAGCTTCAAAGCGATATAAGGAAGCTCGGTACGCGCATTTCAAAGGCGGAAGCCCGCATAAGCGAGCTTGAATCCGATATCGCCTGCATCAACGCACAGATGCAGGATCCCTCGATTGCCGGAGACTACAGCAAGGTCGCAGATCTTTCGGAAAAGCTTGGCGAGCTCCAGTCCGAGCTCGACTCCGTCACCGAAGAGTGGGCAGAAGCTTCCGAGACCCTCGAAAATCTCGAAAGTTCCTGCTAACACAGCGCGGCAGGGCTCTGCCCTGCACCCTCAGCGCGTCTGCGGACGCGCGTGTGGGGCTCTGCCCCACGCCCCGCGGGGGAGAGAGAAAACCTTTTTTTGGAAAAAAAGGCTTTTCTCTCTCCCCTCGACCCCTCTCTCTTTCCAAAAAAACTTTAGTAGCTGCCGCGCTGAGTGGGACAGTTTCTACACAACAAAAAGATACAGCAGACTCGAAAGTAACGGGTCTGCTGTTTTTATATGCTGTTATGATAACTGACGGGTAAGTCGCGGCAGCTACGGGTGCAGGGCTTGCCCTGCCGCGGGACGGGGGCGCGTAGCCCCAGCGCCGTCCGCGAGGACAGCGCGTGAGCGCCGTACCGCCGCCCGCGTAGGGCGAAAAGGGGGCAGAGCCCCACATGCCGCCAGTGTAGGGCAAAACTCAGCGACGGGCGGAGAGGGTGCGCATAGAGTTGAGAATGGCGATGACAGCGACGCCGACGTCGGCGAACACCGCAAGCCACATATTTGCAAGACCGAGCGCACCGAGAACAAGCACCGCAAGCTTTACGCCAAGTGCAAAGACGATGTTCTCACGAACAATGCGCATGGTTTTTGCCGCTATACGCATTATGACAGGTATCTTTCCGAGATCGTCGTCCATTATCACAATGTCCGCAGCTTCAATGGCTGCGTCCGAACCCATGCTTCCCATTGCGATGCCGACGTCCGCGCGGGCAAGCACCGGTGCGTCATTGATACCGTCGCCTACAAACGCGAGCCTGTCGTCCTTCCCGCATTCCCCGAGAAGCTTCTCAACTATGCCGACCTTGTCCGCAGGCAAAAGCTCCGAAAAATGATCGTCAAGTCCAAGTTCCGCCGATACAGCGTCCGCCTCCGCTTTTCGGTCTCCCGTGAGCATTACCGTGCGCTTTACGCCCGATGCTTTCAGTGACCTTATCGCTTCTGCCGAGCCGTCCTTTATTCCGTCGGAAATGACTATCGAGCCAAGATATCTTCCGTCGGCTGCAGCATATATAACCGTTCCCGCGCATTCAAGCCCGACCGCGTCTATCCCGTTGTCCTGCATAAGACCGAGATTTCCGAGCAGTACCCGCTTCCCGTCAACAAGCGCAGAAACACCGTGTCCGGCTGTTTCTCCCGCTTCGCTCACCCTCTGAGTGCTTATCGGCTTTCCGTAAGCCTCACGGACAGATATCGCTATCGGGTGGTCGGAGTAGCATTCCGCAAGAGCCGCCGTTTCAAGCAGCTCCTCTTTCGTGCAGCCGCTTTCCGGGCGTATATCGTTGACCTTGAACTCGCCTTTGGTGAGCGTTCCGGTCTTGTCGAACACAACAGTAGTGATCGAGGAAACAGCTTCAAGATAGTTTCCGCCCTTTACGAGAATGCCGCAGCGGGAAGCTGCGCCTATCCCGCCGAAGAACCCGAGCGGAACCGAGATCACAAGTGCGCACGGGCACGAAATTACGAGAAATGTGCAAGCTCTCGCTATCCATTCACCCCACTGCCCCGTTATGAGCGAGGGTACTACTGCAAGAATAAGTGCCGCTATCGTAACGACAGGAGTATATACCTTTGCAAACCGGGTGATGAAGTTCTCGACCTTAGCCTTTTTGCTGCCTGCATTTTCAACAAGTTCGAGAATGCGTGTTACCGTGCTGTCCTCAAACGCCTTTGTCACCTGCGCCTTGATCGTACCGCTGCCGTTGATGCAGCCGCTTATGATCTCATCGCCCACAGAAGCTCTGCGCGGTACCGACTCGCCCGTAAGAGCGGCGGTATCTATCATGGTTTCTCCCTCGGTTATGACCGCGTCAAGAGGGATACGCTCACCCGGCTTTATAACGATAATATCGCCGACTTCAACTTCGTCGGGATCGACCTGTTCTATCTCGCCGTCATATTCCACATTCGCGTATTCCGGAACTATTTCCATGAGATCGGTTATAGACCGCCTTGCCTTGCCGACAGCATAGCTCTGGAAAAGCTCGCCGACCTGATAGAACAGCATGACCGCCACAGCCTCCGAACATTCGCCGATGCAAAATGCGGCGACAGTCGCCACAAGCATAAGGAAGTTCTCGTCAAATACCTGACCGTGCGCGATATTTTTGAACGCCTTTATGACTATGTCATAGCCTATGATAATGTACGGTACAGCGAAAATAACGATCTCCGCCCACCACGGCAGAGGCGCAAAGACCCCCGTGTGCTCACAGACGAAAAGCGCGGCGAACAGAACGAAGGTCACTATTATGCGCAGAAGCGTCTGTTTCTGCTTTTTTGTCAGGCTTCCCATATCACATCAGGATAACACAGTCCGGCTCGACTTTCCTGCAGGTATCAACGACCTGCTTCATGATATCGTCGAACTTGTCGTCGTCCGCGTCAATGGTCATTTTCTGCATCATGAAGTTTACGGTCGCGTCGGAAACGCCCTCGATCTTCTTTATTGCATCTTCCATTTTCTGTGCACAGTTTGCGCAGTCCAGATCCTGTAACTTGAATTTCTTTTTCATATGACAATACCTCCGTAAAAACAATTGAACATTTGAGCGTTCGTTCAATTGTATTATATACCCTTTGTCGCTGTTTGTCAATAGGTTTTCGGAATATTGCAGAAAAAACCGGCTGATTTTTTACCAGCCGGTTTTATCATCAGTATTTTATGGTCTTAACGTTTGACCATTTGCTGTAAACTTTCTTGCCGTTCACGGTCTTGTACGAACGAACCTTGAACTTGTAGGTATTGCCCTTTGTCATAGCGTATGTCGCTTTTGTTGCAGTCGATTTGTAAGTTTTATAGATCTTGTATGTCTTTCCGCCGTCGGTCGAGTAAGCAACCTGATACTTTTCCGCACCGTCAGCCGCCGTCCATTTGAGAGTAGCTTTCCCATTCTTCGAGGAAGCCTTGAGTGTTGTTTTTGCAGGGGCGGTCGCCGAACTTGTGGAAGCAGTAGAAGATGAGGACGGGAAATTAATCTTTATAGTCATGTCCTTGCTTAACTCGATATACTCACCTGTCGACGAGTCGATGGATTCAGAAAAATATGTATATATACCATAATATCCGTCTTCTATTTGGTTGTAAGTGAGCTTAATTGTATGTTCTTTCCCGTCATTGGGATACACATAATACTCTCCTTCACAAGCACCTTCGACAAATCTAACACCTGACTGTGTGTCCAATTCATAATAATCAAAAAGACCATTATTGTTTCTTACTTCGAAATCGTCATATTTATAGCTTTTACCGTCTATTGTTATCGTATCAAATTTATATAAATCATATGAAATCTCACCCTTCCTAAATTCAATCCCGAAATTATGAAATTGACCATTTACCTTGAATTCAAGTTCTACTTTACCTGTTTTTCCGACGTGGAAATATAATGTGGTAGAATGATATCGACTGTCAATAACGTCGCATACTTTTATTATTTCGCCGTTCTGAACTATTTTGTCTTTGTTACTCTTAAGCCACTCCTCGTCGACGTTCATGCCGCCCGTCGCTCCCGCATTCACCGCGAACGCGCTCGTCGCCAGCATCACCGCCGACATAATTCCTGCAAACATTTTTTTAAACTTCATATGTTTTTCCTCCAAAATATTATTTGTATTAACCGTTTGATTAACACATATTATATTATATACTATTTTGACTAATCTGTCAATATATCCATTCGGTTATATGATAAAATTTTAATTACCATATTTGAAAGAAGGTATTTATTTGTTTTATTATCAGCGGTTGAGAGATTTGCGGGAAGACAAGGATTTGACACAAAAAAATATTGCGGAATTTCTTCAGATACATCAGGTGCAATACCACAAATATGAATCCGGCAAGCGTGAGCTGCCGTTCCACATGGCGGTAGAACTCGCAAAATACTATAACGTCTCTCTCGACTACATCGCCGGGCTTACCAACGACAAACGCGGTATCACAAGATCCGAGCTGCCGAAGGACGAGACGCTGCTGCTGAAAAAGTACCGCGCTCTGCCGCCACAGAACAAAGGCAGGCTTCTCGAACGGCTCGATATGCTTCTCGGAAAATGAAAAATTCCCTATATACGATGCAATATCGCATATAGGGAACTTTTTTCATTAATACATCATTAACCAACGATACCGGATCTTTCGATACCCTCAACGAAGTTCTTCTGTAAGAAGATGTACATTACGAGGATAGGAAGTATCGAGAGGAGACAGCCGGACTCGATCCATACGAGCCAGTCTGACGCGATACCCGTCGGAGTACCTGTGGGGCTGTAGTAAGCGGAGATCGTCTGGTAGAGGTTGCTTACCATAAGCGCTACGGTATTTGACTTTGTGAAGAACATACCCGAAACGTAGGAGTCGTTCCAGTACCATACTACCGAGAAGATAAATACGGTGAGGAAGGAGTTTGAAGCGTTGGGCACCATGATCCTTACGAAAGTCTCGAAAGGTCCGCAGCCATCAAGGTATGCTGCATCTTCGAGCTCCTTGGGAAGTCCTCTGAAGAACTGTCTGAACAGGAAGATGAAGAGACCCGCTCTGATACCGTTGCAGAAGAACGCCATCATGTAAAGAGCCATAGGCGAGTCTGCAAGGTTTATAGCCTGACCGCCGTTGAAAAGTCCGACGATACCGAGGGGGTTGAAGTATCTGAACTGCATATACTGCGGGATAAGGATAACCTGTGTAGGGACGATTATCTGCAGTATAACGATACCGAACATGAGCCCCTTGCCCTTGAACTTGAATCTTGCAAAACCGTAACCTGCGATCGAACAGGTAAGTACCTGGATAACCGAGCTCACAACGTTTACGGTAACGGTGTCCCAGACGAGCTTCGGATAGTCGATAGCCACCCATGTTTCATTAAGGTTGCTGAGGGTGAAAGTCTTGGGGATCCACATGATCGACGGGTCTGACATATCCGTCTGCGGTCTTACGGCACAGGATATCATGTAAAGGATCGGGTAAACTACGACGAAAGCGAGACCGAAGAGGATAAGGAACCTGAATATCGGCCACACCTTTTCGCCGACACGTCTGCCGAGAATGTACTTATAGTGCTTCTTCTCCGCGGCGTTGTACTTGAAGTAGTGAGTTATGATCTCCCAGCTCGAAACGTGGAATTTGCTGAGACGCTTCTTCTCTTCTTTTCTGAGCTGTCTTTTGGATTTTTTCTTTACTGATCCGGAAGCGGCTTCCTGTACAGCAGTCATATTTTCGTTGTCCATTGAAGCACCTCCTTAATCTACCTGATAGAATATGAATCTCGAAACTATCGCGGAAATTATCGCGAGGATAACGCCTATTATCGCGAAGTAGATCCATGCCATAGCCGAAGCGTGGTCATATTCCCACTGCTTGATATAAGTCATAACCTGCTGCATTACGGGGTTGTCTGACTTTACGAACGCGTCGATAGTTGTATAGATGAGGTTCGCGAAGATCATGGGGGAGATCGTCGGGAATGTTATCTTCCAGAAGAATTCCCAGCCCGTAGCGCCTTCCATAGATGCAGCTTCCTTTGCGGAGACCGGTATCGTCTGGAGAGCGGAGATGAATATTAGGATCTGGATACCCGAATCCCATATCAGGTTGAGCATCGAGCTCGTGACTTCGGAAACCGTATCCGCGAGCTGCTGACTTATATTGTTGAGACCCATAAACATGAGGAAGTCCTCAACGAAGTCCGTTTTGAACAAGGCACTGAACTGTGACGCGTCCGAAATACCCTGCGAAAGCATATCACCGTTGATTACTCCGAGCACAGGACCTGTCGCGATAAGTACCGGCAGGAAGAATATCGCACGGGCGAGAGTTCTGCCCTTGAACTTGTCGTTCAGGAGGAGAGCCACGAACAGCGAGAATACAAGTACAAGCGGTACTGTATATGCAGTCTCACCGAGAGAGGTAGCAAGGTTCTTCGGATAATCCGGGTTTACCGTGAATGCCCAGCGTATATTCTCGAAATTGTTCCATTCGGTATAGATGCCGGGGCCGCTCATTCCGAGCTCAGCCTGTCTTGCAGCGTCGTTCACGAGCTCTGTCTTACAAAGCGCGTACCAGAGCGACTGGCACATCGGCACTATGAACATATACAGAACGCCGACGAGCCATAAAGCCACGAATCCGTAGCCGTAAAGCCCCTTCTTGCGCTCGTAGGAGATCTTGGACTCCTTTATCTTCTTGACCTCACGCGGCTTTCTTCTGCGGATATCCACTTCGCCCTCAGCGTTGAGAGCTGCCGCGGAAGCCGTCATATGCATAGCCGCCTTTTTCTTCGGAGCTTCCTCAACCGCTTCGGTCACCGCATTTTCCACAGCACCTTCGGTAACTGCATCGGAGGTCGTTTCGGCAACATTTTCGAGTTCGCCGATCTTTTCGTTTTCAAGCTCACTCATCTTTTATTCGACCCCCAATCCGTAGTCACTCATGTTGACTGTTTTGTTATTATAGGTTATCTCGCCTGTTTCGGTATTGACGTTTATCGTGGTACCGTTATCGAAAGTTGTCTTGAATTCCTTATCGCCGATGACCTCATATTTTGTGATCTTAGCGTCGGAAACCGACTTCACGATCTCGTCGAAAAGCAGATATTCGCTTACCGAGCGGTCGAGCCAGCCTGTGTAGTTGGTGTAGTAGAGAATGTCATACTCACTGTCCGCGAACTTGTTCGGGTTCTCGTACATCATCTCGTAATGTATCGGCGTACCCGTTCCGAGCGCCTTGAGTCTGAGCTCTTCCGCGTCGGCACTTCTGTTTATCGCCTTTGTGGTGTAAGGAACAAGTCCGTGGAGCACCATTTCGACGAACGGGATATCATAGTCGAAGATATCGTAGTTCGAGGAGTAAAGCGGTACGTCCTTGATCTGATCCGCGTAGGGCAGTATGTACTGGTTCGCGTTCTCGGTCATTATGGTGAAACCGTTGTCCTTGAGCTTCTGATAACCCTGCTGAAGAATGCCTATAGTATCTTCTCTGACGATGTAGGCCCTGCCGGAGCTGTTCTCACGGCTGAAATCGCTGTAAAGCGTATTTGAAGCCTGATTGAGCGAGATGTACTTTGTTCCTTCCGCCTTGAAAGAATCGGAAAGCTTGTTGAATATATCCGGGAAGTACCAGGGCGAAAGTATCGTCCAGCTGCTCTTCGTTAGGTGCGGAAGTCCGAACGCAAGCTCAAACGCAGTCTGTGTCGCATAAGCCTTGGTGATCTGCTTCGAAGAGTTGAGGGTGAAGGAGTAGCCGTTGCCGGACTTGTAGAACTCCATTATATCGCAGCTCGGGTAAAGCTCGTATCCCTGAGCCTCAACGTAGCTCTTGAGCTTTGCATATTCGTTCTTGCCGCCGAGCTTTGAGGAATACTGGAAGCTTGCGGCTACCTCGCCGACGATGCCTGCCTCATTGAAGTCCTCATAAACTATCTTGATGTTGGTAACGCCCTTGTTCTCAAGCTGCTTTATCATGTCGAGGGCTTCCGAGTAAGTTGTCGCCGCAGTCTGGATATCCACGGGGAAACCGAGAACGGACTGAGTCTTTACCGTTCCGCCGTAAAGGGTGAGATAGAACGGAGCGCTTTCGGGAGCAGTCTTTTTCTGCACGCCGATCACATCTGTGAGGTACTTTCTGTAAACCTCCGCAACATCTGTGTAGGTCAGCTCGTCGCCGTATATCGGGTAGTACGTTGTAGTGAGCCGGCCTGCCTTTATGCCCTCTGCCTCATAGACCGTGAGCGCTGTATTGCTGTTGCCCATGAAGTAGTTGTCTCTTGTCCTGAGGGTGTACTCAAACCAGCAGGCGTTCAGGTCTGTAACGTTCTGACCCGTTACCATGGCGTGTTCCGTTGCATAAGCATCGCCGTCCGTCGCTATCATGACAAGTCCCGCGGAAGCGGTCTTGTTTATGTTCGCGATGACCGGCATGGTCACCTTCTCAACGATATCGCCCGCGTAGAGCTTGCCTACTGCAAGATCATCGCCGTAAACCTTTGACTTGAACGTGTTGTTGTCACCGTAAGCGGTGCCGTTGTTGTAGTTGATGACTGCACCGGAGCCGTCGGGAACTATCATCATTCCCTCTTCGCTGTGGGCGGTCGAAGCCATGTTCTCAAGAACGTGAACGTTAAGTATCTGATATCCCGTCTCGCCTGTTGCAATATCGGTCTCGGGTCTTCCCTCGGCTATTAGTTCCGAAGGAACACTGGCACTGAACGTACCGTCGGTGTTTATGATGATCTCAAGCGGAACATCTATGCTGTACTTGTTGTAGCTGAACGTAAATCTTACGCCGCCGTCTATCTTCTCGCACTTCTTTGTGACGTTCGAGTCATACGCACGCACAGAAGATTCAACTGTCTTGCTCTCCGTGCTTACCACGTCTATCGAGAGCGGTGTGCAGCGCTTTGCGAGCCTTGTCTTATTGGATGAATCGGTATTGTAGTATGCCGACCACCACTTGTGACCGTTCTGCTTATCCTCGATCATGAAGACCGCAGTCTTTTCGTTGACGTAAAGTGCAAGCCTCGAATTCTCGGCAAACACCTTCATATCCGCGAGCATCTCGTCTTCGGTAACGTAAATGCCGTTATCCTCGCTCGTTTCCCCGAGCTCGGATGCAATCTCTTCGGCGGACGCGTCCTCAATATCGGCGGTGTCCTCCGAATCCGACCATGCCGGCATAGACGCGGCGGAGATCGCAACTGTCGCGGCAAGACAAGCCGTAAGCAGCCTTTTCCTTATATTTTGCATTTTATAGCCTCCATCCGGTTATTTAGAATTGAACCTGCCGCATCGCTAAATACTGAACCTGTACATAAGCTCCGTATAAACGGAATATCCGAATACGAATACCTGCTGGAACAGTGTGAGAAGCAGTACCGCAAGGAAAAGGATAATTGCCATTGCAACGACCGTAAAGAACATCGCCGCAAGCGTTTTCGGTATCGAGTACTGATGTACCGTCTTCATGGCGGAGATCATGAGCACTACCGACCAGACGATACCGAGATAGCGGAAGAATGAGATAAATCCGCCCTCGGTCCTGAGCAGGAAGTTACTTGCGATAATAACGATGAGTTCCGAGAAGAGGTAAGGTAAAAGCGCATATGCCGATACACAGAAGATGTTCTTCATGGTACCTTCGCCGTCGAACAGCGTACACAGTGACCAGTTTCCGATCACCCATGTCAGGAACAGTATTACCGACGATGAGAAGTACGGCACGATGTTGAATACCTTGACATAGGTATCGTTGAACAGGAAGCCCGTGAACTGGGCACTCGCCACGCTTATGATGAAGAACGCCGCGACTATGACCCAGGCGACCTTCATGTTGTAGCCCTTTTTCCAGCGCAGATCGTCATAGCCCTCAAACGGATGCCTCATTACATAGAACGGCCATTTCCAGGCAGGTAAGTCAAGATCAAATCTCATTATTCCGTCCCTCCTTCAGCAGCCGCCTTTTTCTTCTTTCTGATATTCTTTTTCACATAGCTCAGAATTATAAGTCCCACAACTATCACGAGAACGATTATGAGCATCCATGTGAAGTTTGCTCTTATGAACTCGATTCGGAAGCTCTTGAACGCTCTGTTGTAACCGCTTCTCGATGTGCGGTAGAAGTAGCTGAGCGCCGTCGCGTAGTCGTTCTGGTTGAGGTACGCGTTTCCGAGACCGATATATGCGAGCCAGTAGTTCGCGTCTCTTCTGAGGACTTCCTCCCAGGGCGCTTTCGCCTCGTCGTAAAGACCCTCGTTGAAGAGCTTGATAGCCTTCTGGACTATCGAACCGAATTCCGTCTGACGGAACACGGTTATGCTGTTCTTGATGTTATCAACGACATAAACCTTGCCGTTGTATGTTTCTACCGCAGCAACAGATCTGAACGTACCTTTCTGAGTACCCTGCGAGTTCTTGAAGCCCTTTGTTCCGAAGATAAAGAGCAGGTCGCACTCATCTGTGTACTGGAACACACGTCCCGTTGCAAAGTCGAGCAGGTAGATATTACCCTCCGAGTCAACATCGACATCGGTTATAGCGGACGCGTAGTTTGTACCTTTATAGTATCTTGTCGCGTAATCGCCGTAGGTATAGTCGGAGTAACCGAGGTTGATGAAGATATTCGTACCTGCAGGGTTGAGCTTCTTGAGCACGTCTGTATCCGCAGTCTTGTTCTCTGTTACGGTGTAAATGAAGCCTTCGTCGTCAATATCGAGGTTCGAGATCGAGATAGCTACCGAGCGGCGCATCGCTATGATCTGTTCTCTCGTGTAAATGAGCTTCCAGAACTGCTGAGCGATAACTTCCGCAGTCGCCTCGACTCTGTTCGCACCGTAGTATCCGTTGAACATACCGTCTGCGGAGAACTGAACGGAACCCTGTGTTATGGAAGGAACGATGACGTAAACGTTGAAGGCGCTGTCAACGATAACCTTCTTCGGGTTGAATGTCTTGTCTGCATCAAACACATCGCTTGACGGACGGACGTATTCCATCGCGATCTCAAGATCCTCGTTGAATGCGACCACACGGTTGTTGTCGTAGTCCGCAACATATATGAGCGTAAGACCGTCGGTGTTGGTCCTTACATATACGCCCTGGGGGTTCTTGAAAGTAGTCTTTTTTATCGTGCTCTGCGATTCCGGAAATACCTGTCCGTACTTGAGCTCTTCGACCACCTTTGTGTTTTCCGGCGAGAAGTTCTCATCGGTTATTATAAGTCTGTTGTTCTTGCTGTCTATCACATAGAACTTACCGAACTTCTGGTCTATGAAAATGTCGGAAGGTTCGGCGAGGTTCTTAAGCTGCTCCTGCATCGAGCTTGACTTGTCGCTGTAATCGAGTTTGTCAAGACCCATATCGCTCCCGTCGATGACTCTGTCAACGACGAATCCGTTCTGCGACGGTATCGGATCTCCCCACCAGTCGTAGTTATAACCGGTGTAAGGCTCGTCGGCGGAAGAGGCGACCGAAAGAGCGGTAAGCGATACAACTGCAGCAAGAGCCGCGGCTGCAAGCTTTTTCAGTATCGACATTAAAATCATCCTTTCTCTCTTAATCTTTAAGACCGCTCTGCGCCATTGTTTCAACGACCGAGCTCTGACACAGCAGGAATATGAGCATAGGCGGTATCATGAGCACGACGGTGGCTGCTGCCGCAACGCCCGCTCGCGCGATACCCGAAGCGCTTATCTGCTGTAAAACTGTCGGGATAGGTTTTAATGCTTCATTATAGATGAACGAATAACCTGTGATCTGCCATGCGCCGTTGAACGCGAAGATCATAAGTGTGAGCCACGCGGGCTTTACGTTCGGCATTACTATCTGCCAGCATATCCTCATCTGTCCTGCGCCGTCGAGGTAAGCCGCCTCTATGAGCGCATCGGGGAGCTGACCTATGAACTGACGCATGAGGAACAGACCCATTGATGTTGCGATATACGGGAGCGTGATAGCAAAGTATGTATCAATGATACCGATAGTTGCCATAACGATGTACTGCATTATGTAAAGTACCGTACTCGTGAAAAGAAGCGTGATCTCAATGATCTTGTTGAGCATCTTTCTTCCCGGGAACTGCACCTTAGCGAGGGCGTAAGCCGCAGATGACGAGAATATGAGCTGTGCAACGGTAACTACGATAGCAACGAATACAGAGTTGAAGATGTATCGGCTGAAAGGCACCCACATATTTGATGCCGTGTTGATAAGGTCAACGTAGTTCTGGTTGGTAGGTGCCATAGCGTAAAGCTTCGGCGGGAAGAGGAAGAGCTCTTCCGACGGCTTTATGGACTGTATCGCCGACAGATAGATAGGGAAAAGCATGAACAGTCCGAGCAGTACCAACAGGATAAAAATGGCTATGTCGCCGCCGCGGCTTCCGCCATATTTCTTTCTGGATTTTCTTGGTCTCATGACTACCGTCCTTTCGGGTGTTTATTGTTTTTTTAGTCTGACCGGACTGTTTTAATCGAGATATTTTCCGAGCAGTTTCTTGATCGCCCAGTTTGCGATGAGCATTACCGCAAACAATACGAAACATATTGCCGAGGAATAACCCATCTCGTATCTGATAGAACCGTAGTCAAATGCGTGGGTCATTATCGTATGACCTGCGTAGTCTGTTGTCGGGAAAGCTGTGAGCATACGTCCGATATCACCTGCGGTGAACGAAGATGTGATCTGCATTACCGCCGCGAACATGAGTTGAGGACCCATAGCGGGGATAGTAACATAGATGAGTTCCTGTCCTCTGTTCTTGATACCTTCTATAGCACCGGCTTCGTATCTGTCTCTCGGGATACCCTGGAGACCTGCGCGTATCGCGAGGAAGCCTGCACCGAGAGCCATCCAGAGCTGAACGACTATGAGAACGCCCATGATGTAGTTGGCGTCGGTGAGCCACTGGATCGCACCCTTGGAAATACCGAGATTTATGAGGTAAGCGTTCATTATACCGTAAGTATCGCCGGAGAAGATGAGCTGCCATGTGGTGTAGATGTTACCGGCGAGCGTCGGAGCATAGAACACGAAAGTGAATACCGTCTTGAGGGGACCGGGAAGCTCGTTTATGAGCCACGCCAGGATAAAGCAGAGTATGTAGCTTATCGGTCCGGTAACGACTGCAAACACGAGGGTGTTCTCTATCGCCTTCAGGAAGACCTCGTCCTCAAGAAACAGCGAGTAGAAGTTGCTTAGTCCGACCCAGCGCGGGAACTGCGCCATGTTGAAGTTTGTAAAGCCCATAGGAAGCGAGATACAAACCGGTATTATCATGAATATCAAGAACAGTACGAAGTACGGAGCAATGAGCCCGTAAACTCCGATATTCTTTTTCATTTCTCTCAGGGTATATCGGAACTTGTTGTCCTCGATATAGAGAGACTTTTCTTGTCTAGCCAATTCCTGTTCCTCCTGATTCTTTACTTGGTGATGATCGCAAGGTCTTCGTTCTTTCTCTTGATCTCGGAGTTGATGTCTCTGTTGTAGGAAGAAAGAGCGTATCTCGGGTTCCAGGTGTCGTTTACTACCGCTCTGAACGCGTTCTTGACGTGACGCGTCGTTGCGTAGGAAGCGGGGATTATCGGTATCTCTCTTGTCTGGCTCATAGCCGCCGAGATCTTTTCATACTCGGAGTTCGACCACGGGAGAGATGCGAGCGCGTTTACGTTTGCAGTATCGAAACGTCCCATCTGACCCATCTGACCTTCTATGGTCCTTCCGTAGCTTGTCATGATCTCATCGGAGGTGAACCACTTGATGAATTCCCACGCGTCGTTCTTTGCAACGCACTTGCTGAATATAACGGCGCCGGCGCTGCTTGAGTTTGCCGCATAGCTTATATTGCCTATGGGGTTGCCGTTTATGTCCACATCATCGGGAGTACCGGGAACGTGTGTGAAGTCCCAGAGTCCCTTGATCTCCGGAGCGGAGACTGTGAGCTGGTTGAAGAAGGGATAGTTGTTGATGACGATAGGCATCTCACCTGTCCTGAAACGGGTGAACGGGTCATAAGTCTGCTCAAAGTCGTAGATCGTATAGAAGTCGGTCCATTTCTTGAACACATCGACGATGACCTTCTGGTCGAAAGTTGTTCTTGTAAGATCGTCAACATAGATGTTGTTGCCGGTCTGGAGTACGAGCATGGAGAAAGTGTCTCCGGATTCAAATATCGAGCTTGAAAGGTTTGATGTAGGCTGAACGAGTCCGACTGTGAGGTACGAACGCTGGAGCACGGGGATTATCTCTATGAGCTGATCCCAAGTCTCGGGAACTTTCTTTACGTTAAGTTCTTCGAGAATATCCGTGCGGTAGAACATCATCGGGAAGGTCTGCGAAACGGGAAGTCCGTAAACGCCTCCGTTGTAGGAGTAAAGAGTCTCGATCGTGGGAGTGAATCTGTCCTTTACGACATCTTCATAGTCCATGAACTCGGAAATATCAACGAGAAGTCCTCTTGCCGCACACTGTATCGGGAAGTCACCGCCGAGGAAGAGTGCGATATCCGGACCCTTTCCTGCGAGAGTTGCTTCGAGGATAGCGCCCTGAACAAGGTTTATGCTTGCCTGAACGCCGGTATTGTGCTGGTTGAAGTCGTTATCAACGAGATCCTTTACAACTGTTGCCTGATCTCGTCCGAGGGAAACCCAGACGTTGAGTGATTTCTCACTTGTGTCCGAAAGCATCGTGTAATCTTCAAAGAAGGAACCGATGAAAGACTGGAAGCCGAATGCAAACTCCTCAAAGAAGTTTCCGTTTGCAGCCTTTATCTTGTTCGACTCATGAACTGTGAATACTTCGATATAGTCAAATTCGAGAGGCTGATCGCGGTAGTCTCTCATCCACGCGGATACTGCGGAGATATAGTCTTTAAGGGTACCGACCATCTGCGGTATATCATCGACCTTATCGACGCAGCGTTTCAGGATAACTGCAAGAGACTGGAGCGAGGAAGCTTCCGAACCCTGGCCGAGCTTTTCGATATTTGCCTTTTCTCTGTAAAGGGTCTCGATAGCGTTATTGAACACGTCGATGAGCTCGGGGATCTGTCTGTCAACGAGATAGTCGTTGTACTCGTCGGGAGACGGACCGGTTATCATGAGTATTCTTCTGTAGTAGTAGTTGAGCTGATAAACGAGATCGTCGAGTCGTCTCATGATCTCTCCTATATCGCCCGGAACTACTTCCATTGTTATGGTGTGTTCACCTGCTTCAAGGAAGACATAAAGATCGTTTCCGTCGTGATCTTTGAGCTTCTGGGTGTACCAGTTCGGGTCATAGGGGAATGAAACAATGTCCATATCCTTGTTCGGTACAGCTCCGTCTATGTAGATGCGTCTGTTGGAGTAAAATCCGCGCATCGTGTTCTGTCTTGCCTTGAACGAAAAGCTGTAGTAACCGTCGTTCGGAACCGTAAAGTTCCATGTGATAGCCTGCGCCGCCTTCTTCCAGGTGTCCGCGCCTATGGTGTTGTAGCGCTGTTTTGTGGGGTGAGAGGGGCTTGCGTAGCTTGACGTTCTGTCGTATGTGGGGTAAAGGGTCGATGCAGTCTTATAAAGGGGCTGCTCCGCCTGAATGAGTATGGTTTCCGTGTTTATACTGTTTTTCGGGATATTGAGAGCGGTCGTGCTGTCAAGATCCTGCTGCGAAGGTGCAGTATAATCGGGGAGCTCATCATAGTTTCTGAACGTGATGCTTTTGAGAGCAAGGTTCGTTCTTATTCCCTCTATCGTAAGGGTATGATGACCGGCGGAAAGATTGAAGAAGTAAGGGTCATTGAACAGACCTTCCTTATCCTTTACGGGATAAGTCACCCACATATCTTTCTCGATCTGTGTAGGCTTGAGTTCATTATCCTTGCTGTCCTTCTTTATCTCGGTAGCATCTTCCCAGTACCTGTCGAGGGTAATGTCGTTGCAGGCTGTGAACGGATATTCACCGTCTATGAGGATCCCCACATCTATCGTGGTGCTTCCTCCGGAAAGAGTGTAGTAGAAGAACTCAAGAGAATAGTTGCCCGCCTTTTCAACGTTGAAATCATATGTGAAAGTTCCGCGGTTGTTTGTCCAGACGACGCAGCTCTCCTGGTTCATGTAATCGGTGATCTCAAACAGAGGATCGTTTCCGGCGGCGTCCTTTCCGGGCACTCCCGTCGCGGCGTCTATCGTTATCTTATCCGTCGGGAACGGGTCGTCCTTGTGCCTTTCGTAGTATGCACTGTATGCGGCGTCCCTGTTTCCGGTATTCATGATATTTTTGATCGTGGATACCTCGCTCTCTTCCTCTTCTTCAGAAAGAGTCTGAGACGTGTCATTTTCCGCGTAAGCGGGGAACGACTGCATAGTCAGAAGCATAGCGGCTGTAAGAAGCACAGCCAGTGTCTTTTTCTTGTTGCCCAAAATAAGCTCCACCTTTCCTTATAATCAAGCTTTTCAAAGCAAAATTTCATTTTATGATACAAGCATCACTGCTTATATATGCTTATCTTATCATCTTCGAGCTCTACGCGCACCTTATCTCCGCCGGTGATACCGAGGGCTGAAAGATACTCTTTCGGAATCTGAAGACGTCCCGCCTTGTCGAGAAGCACGAGTTCTTCATGCGCTTCGCTTTCCTCGACTGCGCGTATCTCCGCCTGCTGCTGTTCGCTGAGTTCCTCGAAAGAAATACCCGTAAGCACCGGTTTTCTGCGGATAAGCTCACTTGAAGTCTTTCCGTCGCGTATGGCTACAACTCTGTCTATGGACTTTGCAAGATCCACGTCGTGAGTAACGATTATTATTGTAACTCCGGTCTCTTTATTGAGCCTTCTGAATACTTCGAGAACGTTTCCCGCAGTCTTAGTATCTACCGCACCGGTAGGTTCGTCCGCAAGCAGCAGTTTCGGATTATTTGCGAGAGCTATTGCAATAGCGACTCTCTGCTGTTCACCGCCGGACATCTGTCCGAGGAGCGAATTTTTTCTTTCCGAAAGCCCCACCATATCGAGCAGGTATTCCGCGCGCTTTCTTCTGTTTTCATAACCGCTGAGAAGCATCGGCATTTCGACGTTTTCCGCCGCGGTCAGGTATGGGATAAGATTTCTCGCGTTGTTCTGCCAGACGAATCCGACAGTCCGCCGCTTATATTCCACGAAATCTTTTTCCGTGAATTTGAGCAGGTCCTTTCCGTCAATGTAAAGGCTGCCCGCCGAGGGCTTATCGAGCCCGCCGAGCATATTGAGCAGCGTGGATTTACCCGAGCCGGAAGCCCCGACTATCCCCATGAGCTCACCGCGCTCGACCGTAAGATCAAGCCCCTGCAGCGCCATTACCTCAATATCTCTGCTCTTGTATATCTTTACCAGATTGTCGCAGCGCACCATCACATTTTCCGGCGGTGCGAGCAGTATGGTCTTCGGCATATCTGTTACCTATGTGTATATGTATATATATTATAATGGTATATCGTTTCTTGTTATATCTGTGATCTTTCCGTCGCCGAGGGAGTAAACAACGTCCGCGAGCTGCATCATAGCCTCATCGTGGGTGGTCATAACAACTGTTATACCGTCGTCATGAACAAGTTCCCTGAAAAGGGCGAGGACTGCGGTACCGGTATTTGAGTCGAGGGCGGCTGTCGGCTCATCAGCGAAGATGATCTCCGGCTTGTTTGCCACGGCTCTTGCAATAGCCACTCTCTGCTGTTCACCGCCGGAAAGCTCTCCGGGCCGGTGATCCATACGTTTTCCGAGACCTACTCTCGTGAGGCATTCCTTAGCCCGCTTCATTCTCCCCTGGATAGGGTGACCGGCAAGTCTCAGGGAAAACTCGACATTTTCGAGTGCTGTCATGGTAGAGATAAGAGCCACGGACTGAAAAACGAATGAAAGCTTTTCTCTGCGAAGCCTGTCTCTTTGTGCATCACTTAGTTTTCCTATATCCTCGCCGAGAAAGTAAACGTTTCCGCTGTCGGGTCTGTCGAGGGCGCCGAGAATATTTATAAGCGTAGTCTTGCCCGAACCGGACCTTCCCCTGAGACAAGCGAGTTCTTTTTTTCCGACATCAAGGTCTATATCAGTAAGAGCGTGTACTATGCTTCCGTCACCTACGGCAAACTCACGGGAGATATGTTCTGCCTTTAGTATATTTTCCATAGTTCATCAAGAAAACGAAGTTAAATTTTTTGCAATATCTACAAAAGGGCATAGCTTCCCCATTGTTTACCTTACTATTATATCAAAAAACATCTGTCTTGTCAATATCTCTAAAAAACTTTTGGAGCCCTTTAGTTTATTATTGCGAATTAACCAAAAAAGATGAAAATTAAGTAAAAATCAGCAGATATTGTTTATCTTACTTTTACTTTATACAATATATAGAATTTTAATGCTCCAAAAAAGTAATCGTTATCACAAAAAAATATTATTTTTTCTTGATTTTTGTTTAATATCATGTTAAAATATACAAGTCATATGGGTACCTCTAAAAACCGCTTTGAAAAGAGAAAATGAGATAGCTGCGTCGGATACAAGGAAAGCCGACGAAGCCGGGCTGGTCTGTCGGTCAGCCCCTCTGTCTCGCAAGCTCGACACCTCCCCGCTGCCGGGGAGACCAC
>JAGBMA010000102.1 GCA_017635095.1 Ruminiclostridium sp.
GGAGGTTTGACGCAGTAGACGGTCACGGCAGGAAGCCGTGGTATTGCCGCCAAAAGCGCGCAGGACGCGCGCATACAAAGCGGCATAAAGTGGATAGCTCTTTTTCTCTCAAATTGGGTTTTTAGAGGTTCCCTTTATTCAAGTGCATGAACGACATTGACAACATCGTCGTAGATCGCGAGATCGGCGTTACTGTCAAACGGGGTAGAGGATTTGTTTATAAGCACGAGGTTCTTTCCCTGAAAATACCTCACATACGATGCGGCAGGATAAACGATAAGCGATGTACCGATAATGATAAGTGTCTCGCATTCCGATATCTTCCGGATCGCGTCCATGGTAGCGTTCTCATCAAGAGGCTCCTCATAAAGCACCACATCGGGTTTTACGAGCCCGCCGCAGCTGCAGCGTGGAACGTCACCGCTGTTCTTGACATACTCCATGTCGTAGAATTGACCGCATTTCATGCAATGGTTGCGGTGTACGCTGCCGTGGAGCTCCACAACATCTGTGCTTCCGGCAGCCTGATGAAGTCCGTCGATGTTCTGTGTGATGACGCTTACCTGCTTGCCTTTTTTTTCGAGCTTTGCAAAATATATGTGTGCGTCATTTGGCTTTGCATCGGGATATAGCATTTTGCTCTTATAGAAACTGAAGAAAAGCTCGGGTTCTTTCACGAAAACAGTATGGGAGATGATCTGTTCGGGCGTATAGTAGCCGTCGATCTTTTCGTTATAGATCCCATCTGCCGATCTGAAATCCGGTATTCCGGAGGGACAGCTTATCCCGGCGCCTGTGAAAACGCAGATCTTATTTGTGGTTTCTATCATTTCTTTAAGTTTTTCGATATCGTTCATATATTCCTCCGGTTATTGCAGGGAAGAGGACTTCCTGTTTTATCAAACAAAATGGACTGCATTTCTGGTGCAGTCCATTGTTTTATTCAGTTTTATATAAGTATCAGCTTAACTTTCCATTGGAGTAATTACCTTTCATTTTTATTTGAAATGCGCGGTTATCTTCATTTTAACCACATCCGCTCCAATTAAGATATTTATATCAAGCCATTCGGCGTAGGGTCAACTGCTACAGTTGAAGAACAATCTATACAGTTGAAAAGGGGATTCCGACAGCCCTCGTCGCCGACATAAGATCATCAAGCCAAAGTGCTCATCTATGATCCACATACCGCATTCAACACATTTGTGACCGTCTCATAACCGGCTGCGGCAGAAGCATCATCTTACTAACCTTCAAATGTCAGCAAATCCGATGCGGCTATCGAAATATCAAATTGTGAATTTTCTGCGTCCATGGGACTCGCTTCCTTTCCGGTAAGATTTACATTGCACCTATACGATCGGCAATGCATTTTCAGAGATGCTTAAAGCTTACTGTATAGATCAGCAGCAGGGAAGTTCGGTTCAAGCCTGTCATCTGAAAACCTTGGGAGAAGACAACCACCGTCTGTTGACGATCCTGTTAGCCTTTCAGCTTTTCTACTGCTTTGTCTTTTCCTTGAATATAATATAACACATTTTCAAGGAATTGTCAATAGGTTTTTCTTGGTGATTTTGTACAATATTTTCAACTGTAATATATTAACATTATCAGAAACGTTAATCGCCGCTGTGATTTTACATAAAAATATATTGACAAATTCGGCCGTATATAGTATAATATTACTGGTAAAACAAGTACGGATTTTCAGGAGGCGATACCGATGGTTCCGGAAGAGGAAGAGCTCACACTGATCGAGCTTGAAGGAGAACAGTACGAGATCATAGATACCGTTTGTGTGGATGACAGAAACTACATCGCGCTGATACCGCATGATGAGAGCGATGATATGTCCGAGGAAGCCGAGTTCACGATCCTTGAGATAATCGACGATCCGGATGACGAGGAGAACTGCACTTTGAAAACCATTGACGATGAAGAGCTTTATGAGCGTATCGGAGATGCATTCATAGAACATTTCGGTATGTATGAAGATGAAGAGGACGAATAGTTCTCCGGTTTTTGCAGACAATAAATTTACTGCTGCGTTCGGGTTAGCATGGATATTATGATCCAACACATTTTAAAAGGGATTTCTCCACGACAGGGGATTGCAGACCTCCCGTACTGCGGAAGAAGGGAGCGTGAAACTGTCGGGCGATCTTACCCACCCTGCTGAGTGCGGGTTTTCATTTTCCATGTGCGGCGCGGCGGTTAAATAAAGGGCTTTCGTTGATCGAAAGCCCTTTATTTTTTCGGTTTATATACCGAGATATCTCATAAGTCCGTCACAGCCCGCTTTAACATCATTGAACGTGGTATCGAAGTCGCCTGTGAACCAGGGGTCCGCAACATCTCGCTCCGTTCCCGCAAAAGACATCATCTTCCGTACCTTTCCCGCCTTGTCTCCGCCCGAGATACGCAGGATATTGCGTATATTCGCTTCGTCCATACCTATAATGAGATCGTATCTGTCATAGTCGGACCGCTTAAGCTGTTCGGCATATTTGTTTTCCGGAACTATACCGAACTGAGCAAGCTTCCGGACTGTGCCCCGGTGCGGGGGATTTCCTATCTCTTCGGTGCTGGTGGCACGGGATTCTACGATATACCGATCTTCAATGCCGCGCTGTTTCAGCTGTTCCCTGAACCAGAATTCCGCCATAGGTGAACGGCAGATATTCCCGTGGCAGACAAAACATATCCTGCTTATCATTGCTGTCTCCTTACTGTGTTTCTTTATAAAAGTACGCAAGCATCTTTTTATATGCAGCCCCGAGAAAATGCATACCGTCGGCTTCCGCGTAAAGACTTGAGAAGTATCCGTTCTCGTCCTGAAGCTGACTGCACAGATCAAGATACTCTGCGCTGCATTCTCCGCACATATCTTTCAGAAGCCCGTTATACTTGTTTACCATTTCCATAGTTTCCTGACCTGCCTGTTCATGAACTTTTGTGACCGGCGGGATAGATACTATATATATGGAGCTGTCGGGACTTGCCTCTTTAAGCTCGCCTACCAGTGCTTTCAGTTCGTCCGCCATGAACGACGGCGACATATACGCAAGACCGTTTGTTCCGAGCATTATGAATATGTGTGCAGGTTTCCCTTCGGTAGCTCTGCGTACTGCCGTATAGCCGTTTATCCTTGTGATGCGTGCGCTCTGGGGGTTCAGACCCACTTTTGCGAAGACCTGATTGTTCGGGAAATAATCGTAAAGGTACAGTCCCGTGTATATCGAATCGCCTATGAACAGGTCGTTTGCAAAATAGCTTTTGTCGTAGGTATCATTTGAGGGAGGCGGGGCTGTTGTTTTCGCCGCGCTTTCGGTCACAGCATCGGTCTCCGTTGTTTCCGGGGCAGAAGATGTAGTCTCTGTGGTCTCCGGTGCAGGTGTCGTTGTCGTTCCGGAAGTAGTAGTCTGTACGGTCTCTGAGGTCGTGCGTTTTGTGGCTGTTGTATCTGGAGTCGTTTCGGGAACAACGGTTATGTACTCCGAAAGTCTGACCGGTTCCTGCGGAGTAGTAGTGGTGGAAGAGGAAGTATCGGCTGCATCGGATACACTGTGCGTCTCGGGTACCGGAGACGCAGGTATCGGTTTTGCATCAAGATCTACGAGAAGTATCAGCGCAGCAACAAGAGCGGCTGCAACAACTCCGGCTGCCCCGAAAAGAAGTTTTATGTGCAAAGGTATCTGTGTTTTTGGTCTTTTCGTGTAACCCGCCATTTCTGCACCTCCTGAAAACACTTTGTCTATTATACTACAGTTTCCGTTAATAATCAAGACTTTTTGTTCAGATGACGACATTATTGCACTGCTGTACGCGCCTGTGATACAAACGCGGGATAAAATTGCAAAACACCGATCCTTCTTCCGCAAATCCAAAAATATCAGCAGGATCTTATTCTATCTGTTTATGGATTGTGCACAAAATATAACTGCACAGCCATTGACTTTTTTGCATAAATGTAGTATAATATACACAGATTTTCCGGTTTTCCGGATAATATATTGCAGGAGGACGTTAATATGGCTAAATTAAAGGTGGGTATCCTGACGAGCGGCGGAGACTGCCCGGGACTTAACGCTACGATAAGAGGAGCCGCAAAGGGCTGTTACCAGCTTTTTGGCGAAGACAAGGTGGAGATAATCGGTATCCACAACGGTTACTACGGACTGATCCATAACGACTGTGAGAAGATGTCGCCTTACGACTTCGCCGGAATACTTACCCGCGGCGGTACGATCCTCGGCACAAAGCGCACTCCTTACAAGATGATGCAGGTCGTTGAGGACGACAACGTGGACAAGGTCGCGGAAATGAAAAAAACATACAAGTCTCAGAAACTTGACTGTCTCCTCACACTCGGAGGAAACGGCACGCATAAGACTGCAAATCTTCTGTCGGAAGAGGGTCTGAACGTTATCGGACTGCCCAAGACGATAGATAACGATATCTGGGGTACGGACGTGACGTTCGGTTTTCATACGGCGGTTGATATCGCAACGGACGTCATCGATCGCATACACACCACCGCAGATTCCCACAGCAGAGTAATGGTGATCGAGATAATGGGCAATAAGGCCGGCTGGCTCACGCTCTATTCCGGAATTGCAGGCGGAGCCGACATTGTTCTTATACCGGAGATACCCTATGATATCAATATTGTAGCCGATGCGGTAAAGAAAAGAGCCGAAGCAGGCAAGAACTTCTCTATTATCGCGGTTGCCGAGGGTGCAATGGACAAGGACGAAGCCGAGATGAAGAAGAAAGTCCGCATGAAGGCAAGAGCGGATCAGGGATTCTCCACCGCAACAGCCCGTATCACTAAGGAGATCGAAGCCCTTACCGGGTTCGAGACACGCGCTGTGGTTCCGGGTCATATGCTGAGAGGCGGAAGCCCCTCCGCATACGACAGAGTGCTTGCAACAAAGTTCGGTGCAAGAGCTGCGGAACTTATCCGCGACAAGAAATTCGGATATACCGTGGCAAAAGTGGACGGAAAGATAACCGAGAATAAGCTTACCGACGTTGCTATGAAGACGAAGTTCGTGCTGCCGGACGACGAGCTTGTTATAACCGGAAAGAACATAGGAATATCATTCGGCGATTAATGGAGAATATATGAACAAGATCGATCTCAGCGGCAAATGGCAGCTTTACATGGACAGCTCATGTAAGCCCGGAATACCGCAGGATTATAATGACGAGATAACACTCCCGGACACCACATCTCACGCCTGCAAGGGCATAAGGAGCAGTGAACGCGCAAGCGGGTATCTGACCGATCCTTATCGCTTTGAGGGGTATGCATGGTTCGGAAGAGAGTTCTCTGTTTCAGACAGCATGGAGGGCAGCGAGCTTTATCTGCGCCTTGAGCGCACAAGAATGACCGCGCTGTACGTTGACGGAAATAAGTGCGGAGAGTGCGATTCTCTGTGCACGCCGCATATCTATAAACTCCCGGAGCTTGCGGAAGGAGCACACAGACTTGATATCCGCGTCAGCAATACGGGATATCCGACCAAAGGCGGTCACATGACCTCGCCGGACACTCAGACGAACTGGATAGGTATAACAGGCGCGATCGAACTTATCATGCGTCCTGCGGTGCATATAGACAATATCACCGTTCTTTCCGTGACCAATCCGGATCATGTCGCTTTTTCCTGCAGCGCAGCCGATGTCTGCGAAGCGCATATCACTGTGGACAACGGAAAGACTGTCACGATGATGCTGAAAAAAGGCGAAAACAGGGTGATATATACTCCCGATGAAAAGCTTTCCGTATGGGACGAGTTTTCTCCGACAATACACGAACTCTGCATATCCGTGAACGGCGAGAGACAGACTGTGAGATTCGGCGTAAGAAAGCTTGAAACAAACGGAAGAAAGCTCCTGGTAAACGGCAGAGAGACGTTCCTTCGCGGCAAGCATGACGGAATGCTTTTCCCACTCACCGGATATGCTCCGACAGACGTTGAAGGCTGGCTCAGAGTCATGAAGACTGCAAAAGAGTTCGGCATAAATCACTATCGTTTCCACACCTGCTGTCCGCCCGATGCCGCATTCACCGCCGCGGATATGCTCGGTATCTATATGCAGCCGGAACTTCCGTTCTGGGGCACTATCGAAGAAGAGATGAACGATGAACAGCGTTATCTTGCCGACGAGGGATCAAGGATCCTCAAAGAATTCGGCAACCACCCGTCTTTCGTCATGATGTCACTCGGAAATGAGCTTTGGGGCAGCCAGAAAGTGCTTAACAGCATTCTTGCGCGGTACAAAGCCGAAGACGACCGCCACCTTTATACCGACGGCTCCAACAATTTCCAGTTCTGGCCGCAGGTGCTTGAAAACGCCGATTTCCTCAGCGGAGTCCGTCTTTCCCGGGAACGGCTCTACCGCGGTTCTTATGCTATGTGTGACGCTCCCCAGGGTTTTGTTCAGACTGATGCGCCGAACACCGTTCACAGTTATGACAGCATAATCGCTCCCGAGAAGCTCGGTGAAGCCGAAAAAGGCGGTAAGATACTGATACAGTACGGTACCGGAGTAAAAGAAGTTGAAGCGGACAGCGCAGAAATGTTCATTCCCGAAGTTCCCGTGATCTCCCATGAAGTCGGTCAGTACGAGACTTATCCCGATTACGGTGATATCGGCAAGTACACGGGTGCGCTCAAAGCCGAAAATATCGCGCTTTATAAAGAGAAAGCGGAACAGAAGGGTATTTACGGATATGCCGAAAAGTTTTTCCGGGCTTCCGGCGCGCTTGCAGTGGACTGCTATAAGCGCGAGATCGAGGCAGCGCTGAAATCTGAGGAACTGTCCGGTTTCCAGCTTCTCGATATCCAGGATTTTACCGGTCAGGGAACGGCGCTTGTGGGAGTGCTGAACTCGCTCATGGAGCCTAAAGGCACGGTCACTGCGGAGAAGTGGCGGGAGTTCTGTGCACCTACGGTCATAATGGCGGAATTTGATAAGTTCGTTTTCTCTTCGGACGAGGAAATTTCTTTCGGTATCACCCTTTTCAACACCGATCCCGGATTTGCTGCCGGAAGAGTAAGCTACACCATAGAATGCGGCGGCTCAGTGGAACTTTACGGTCATGTTCATTCAGATGCCGGTAAGCGGGTCAACAGACTCGGCAGGATAAATTTCAGAACAGATGATATAACAGAGCCGTCCGTTTATAAGCTGACTCTCTGTGTGGAAAAGACGGATATAAGGAACACTTATGAGTTCTGGGTTTATCCCCGTATAGATATTGCAATATCGGAAGATCAGATATCATTCGCCGGAAGATCGGTAAGGATCACCCACACCCGTGAGCATACCACTGACGCTCTCGAAAAGGGCATCAGACCGCTTTATATACCAGACAGCGCAGGGAAGACTGAGGGAACGTACTGCACGGACTTCTGGTGCTATCCTATGTTCAGGTCAATATCTGAAAGTATGAACAAACCTGTGCCGGTGGGAACAATGGGACTTCTCATAGATAACACCGATAAGCTTCTTTCCGGGTTCCCGTGCGAGGATCATTCTACTGCACAGTGGTTCAACATAGTTATGCACAGCCATTGCGAGAACCTTGACGGGACCGATACGATACCTGTGGTATGGGTCATAGACAACCCCGACAGAGCAGAAAAGCTCGGACTTCTGTACAGGATAAACACCGGCTTCGGCGATGTGACAGTCTGCACTTCGCGTCTCTGGGAGATCGCCGATAAGCCGGAAGTCAGATGGTTCGCAAAAAGTATCATAGAAAATATGTAAAATGCAAAAGCTCTGATCTGAGATCAGAGCTTTTCTATTTCTCCGAGAAGCGCATCGAGAGCGTCTTCCTCGTTTACTGTTCTGAGCACTTCGCCCTTGCGGAAGATCACAGCTTTTCCTTTGCCGCCCGCAATGCCGAGATCCGCTTCACGAGCCTCTCCGGGTCCGTTCACAACGCACCCCATAACCGCTATTTTCAGATCGCGGTCTATGCCTTCTACAGCCTTTTCCACCTTGTTCGCAAGCCCGATCAGGTCTATCTGCGTTCTTCCGCAGGTGGGACAGGCAACGATGTTGACGCCGCCGCCTATACCGCAGGCTTTAAGGATATCTTTTGCAGCCTGCACTTCTTCTTTCGGATCCGCAGTCAGCGAGACCCGTATCGTGTCGCCTATCCCGTCACATATCAGCGAACCTATGCCCACAGCCGATTTTATTATCCCCATGTGTGCGGTGCCGGTCTCGGTTACTCCGAGGTGTAGCGGATATTCCGTCCGCTCACTCAGGAGCCTGTATGCATCTATCGTTGTCTTTACATCTGACGATTTTATGGATATGACTATATCATCAAAATCATACATATTGAGCAGCCGTACATTTTCAAGTGCGCTCTCAACAAAAGCTTCCGGAACAGGTTTTCCGTATTTTTCAAGCACTTTCTTTTCAAGTGACCCCGAATTAACGCCTATGCGTATCGGTATATTCCTTTTCCTGCAGGCTTCCGCCACAGCTTTTACATTTTCGGCAGCTCCGATATTCCCGGGATTTATCCGTATCTTGTCAACTCCGACCTCCGCGCATTTCAGTGCGATCCTGTAGTCGAAGTGAATGTCCGCGACTATCGGCACCGACACCGCCTCTTTGAGCGCAGGGATAAGTGCGGCATTCTCTATTTTCGGGACAGCGGCTCTTATTATCTCACAGCCTGCTTTTTCGAGCTCAACTGCCTGTTTTACACTGTTTCCGATGTCATCTGCTCTTACGTTGAGCATCGACTGTATGTAGATATGCCCGTTTCCGAAGGTGGCACTACCTGCTCTGACCGTCTTTTTCATTCTGTTCACCCGTTTCATAATAAACTATGAGAGTTCCGCTTCCGACTGAGATCTCCGCGGCCTTTCCGATAAATTCATTGCTTACGCCGAGGGCAAAATCGTTTCTGAGAACTGCGTTCTCCGTCTCATAGAACAGACCTCTGATCGTGACTCCGGTGCATTCGTCGCTGTGTGCAAAAACCGATACGAACCCGCTGTCCTGCTTATCCAGATGTATGCAGCCGTCTGTGACAGCGGTTATGATATAGCCGCTGCCATAGATAAAAGTTTTTCTGCCGCTTTGTGAGAGCTGCGCCGCGAGCTGGATATTTGCGAGAGTATGATCGAGCCGTCCGCCTGTACCGCCGTAGATGCGGAACACTGTGCAGCCCTCATCTAAACCGAGCTTTACTGCCTCAAAAGTGTCCGTGGTGTCCTTTACATGGGGGAGCAGTGTGAAATTGCCGCTCTCCGGCTTTTTCTCAAGAGAATCGAGATCGCCTATGATCCTGTCGGGAACGATACCGAGCTCATCAAGCTTTTTAAGCCCGCCGTCGGCTGCGATCACAAGCATTTCATTTTCCGGCAGGCGAATATTATTCGGAAACTCGGTACCTGCACCGAAAATAACACATTCTTTCATTTTTTCACTCCCGACATACGCTTATAAATGCGCCGTTTCTGAATGCGGTTCGCACTTTTCCGCTATTTATGAGCTCTTGCGCGCCGATGCTGCAAAAGCCCTCTGAAAATCCTTTTCCGGTGAATTTTCCATAGCTTTCTTTTATGCACCATAAACGGCACAGCTCCCGGGAAAGTTCGTCGGGATCGGCTATTTCGGAAACCTCGGAATATTCCTTTTCCGTGAGGAATTTCTTTCCCGTATTGAGTTTCAGGGGACGTATTTCCTGAATATCAGCACCGATCGGCGATGTTGAAACCGCACACACCACACAGGTGCCGGAATGGCTGAAATTGAAGTGAATGCCGGAAGTTCCGGAAAGAAAGGGCTTTCCGTGTTCGCCGTACCCGAAAGAAGGGATATCGGCTATGCCGTATTCCTTTATGAGTGCGTACCGAAGCAGCAAAAATGCATAAGCGGAGCATAGCCCCGCCTTTACATTCTTCATTTGATTGCAGTACTCAAATCTTTTTTCTCCGAGAAGCGGACGGAGCTCACCGAGCGTCCTGCCGTCACTCCCGAAATCATAGAAATAAGCATACGGAAATGTCATATCAGTATTCTTTCATCACAGTATTCGCATTCAAGCACATCTCCGGCTCTGCGGAAACTATGGGGAAGATATTTTTCCTTCTGAGTGATGCATCTCGGATTTGTGCAGCATACGTCTTTAACCACCGTACCGCTTAGCAGAGGTTTTGATTCGAGCTTATAATCTATCATGCACAGGATCAGCGCCATTCTCACATACATACCGTAGTTTGCCTGTCTGAAATACATGGCTCTCGGGTCATCGTCCACTTCTACCGCTATCTCATCAACGCGGGGCAGAGGGTGGAGCACGATAAGTTCGCTCTTGGCGAGCTGCATCTTCTTAGCGTCGAGGCAGTACACATTCTTCTGCTTGTCATACTCTTCCGGTGAACTGAACCGTTCGCGCTGGATTCGGGTCATATAAAGGACATCGAGTTTCGGCATGACTTCCTCAAGGCTGCTGTACTCCTCGTAATACTTGCCGCTTGCCGAGATATAGTCTTTTATGTAAGTCGGGACTTTTAGCTCGGGGGTTGAAACAAGAATGAACTTGTTCCCGGAGAAGCAGGAAAGCGCTTTGAGCAGTGAATGTACTGTGCGCCCGTTTTTGAGGTCGCCGCAGAAACCTACTGTAAGATTTTCGAGAGTGCCTTTTTCCTCCCTGAGGGTAAGCAGGTCGGTAAGCGTCTGAGTCGGGTGGAGATGTCCACCGTCGCCCGCATTTATCACAGGGCAGTCTGCCGTGAGCGCCGCAGCTTTCGATGCACCTTCGAGAGGGTGGCGCATAACGAGTATATCCGAATAACCGCTTACGATCTTTGTTGTATCTTTAAGGTTCTCTCCTTTTGCAACAGACGAGGTAGAAGGATTATCGAACCCGATTATACCGCCGCCGAGACGGAGCATGGCTGTCTGGAAGCTCATCTGGGTGCGGGTGGAGGGTTCGTAGAAGAGCGTACCCATTATTTTTCCCCTGCAGGCGCCGGCATATACCATAGGCGCGCTCATGATCTCATGTGCAAGTGAGATTATAGTGTTCCACTGGGCAGGGGTGAAGTCATTGAGGTCTATAAGATGTGATATTTTGTCCATTTTCGGCACTTCCTTTTGATTTTTTCCATTATACCACATATCTGTAATTATTTCAAGTAGAGTATGTAAATTATTGCATTTTACACCGATATGTGATATAATAGCGTGAGGTGTTGAAAATGGCATTTCGATTTGTTCCCTTTGTGGTAACTCCGGGTGAGCTGGAGGAAATTCTTGCTCCGTTCACGCTGTTCATCGGGAGCATTCACGTCCCTTCGGCTTATCGATCCACACCGACAAGCGAGTTTGTCAGGAACTACACTGCTGTTTATTCGCTTTTGTGCAGCGGTGAACGAGTTGATCTCCGACACCGTTTTAATCTTCTGACAGACTTTTTTATCACAACAGACATAGGTTCTGTCTTTTTCGGGAATCCTCATGAATATGAAAGTGCGCAGTACAAGATGTACACCGGCAGTTCAAGAGGATATGCGCCGTACCTCGCACCGTTTTCTTTTTCCGCAAGAGAAGAATATGATCGTATTATTGTGAGTACGAGAGAGTCGTATATTATTGAAAAAGCTGCTATAATGGGCTTTCAGCTTGTTTTTTCAAAGGAAGCGGAGAAAGACGACTCTGCCGCTGATTTCAAGCTTTTCAAGGACAGGATCGCAAAACACACAAAACCGCTGAGATTTACAATGAACGGCTTTGAAAAAAAGACAGCCATACGGGTCAGTGACGAGGCGAAAGACGACATCTCCGGATTTTACTGCATAAAGAGCAAAGGCATTGAGATACTGTAGTGTAAGGAGGCGCGGGAATGACCGATCAGCGCACATACATCGCAATAGATCTGAAATCGTTCTATGCATCGGCAGAATGCGCGGAACGCGGTCTTGACCCGCTCACCGCAAACCTCGTGGTCGCGGATTCCTCCAGGACGGAGAAAACGATCTGTCTTGCAGTCTCTCCGTCGCTCAAATCATACGGTATAAGCGGACGCGCGCGGCTTTTCGAGGTAGTTCAGCGCGTAAAGGAAGTGAACCGGGAAAGGCTTGAAAAAATACCGGGAAGACGTTTTTCGGGAAGCTCATATGATGCACAGGAACTTGAATCCGATCCGACCCTTGAGCTGAGCTACATCGTGGCAAGACCGCAGATGGCGCATTATATGCAGGTAAGCACCGATATATACCGTATTTACATGAAATATATAGCTCCCGAGGATATCCACGTTTACTCAATAGACGAGGTTTTTATAGACGCGACCGATTATCTCAGGACTTACGGGACTACCGCACATGAGCTTGCTATGATAATGATAAGGGACGTTCTTCGTCAGACCGGTATTACCGCCACAGCCGGCATCGGTACGAATATGTATCTTGCCAAGGTTGCAATGGATATTGTTGCCAAGCATATTCCAGCCGACAGTGACGGTGTTCGTATAGCAGAGCTTGACGAGATGACCTACCGGCGTAAGCTCTGGGAGCATACACCGATAACCGATTTCTGGCGTGTCGGAAAAGGATATGCAGCCAAGCTTGAAAGCATAGGGCTTTATACAATGGGAGATGTCGCGTACTGCTCGGTAAAGGACGAGGAAAAGCTTTACAGGCTGTTTGGCGTCAACGCGGAGCTTCTCATAGATCACGCGTGGGGCTGGGAACCCTGCAGAATATCGGATATAAAGGCGTACAAACCGGATAACAACAGTTTAAGCTCCGGTCAGGTCCTTCAACAGCCATATACTTTTGACAAGGCAAGACTTATCGTTCGTGAGATGACCGACAGTCTCGCTCTCGATCTTGTGGCAAAACGGCTCGTAACCGATCAGATATGGCTCAACATCGGATTTGACATCGAAAGCGTATCAAAAGGATATAAAGGCGAGATGAAAGATGACCGCTACGGAAGGTCTGTCCCGAAACCCGTGCATGGCTCGGAAAAACTTTCGAGATATACGTCATCGTCACGGCTTATGACCGAGGCAGCGGACAGCATTTTCTGCAGGATAGCAGGCAGACAGATGCTCGTAAGACGCATATATGTTGTTGCAAATCACGTTATCACGGAAGAAGACGCGCTCCATGCTGAAGAGACTGTGCCGGAGGAAGATGAGCCGATCCAGCTCGATCTTTTTGCAGAATCGGAAACCCCGAAAGAAAAAGTTGTGACCGAAGAGGACATAAAGCTTGAACGGGAGAAGAATGTCCAGCGGGCTCTTGTAGGGATAAAGAGCAAATACGGGAAAAATGCCGTTATGAAAGCCATGGATCTTGAAGAAGGAGCTACGGCTCTGCAGCGAAACGATCAGATCGGCGGTCACAGAGCGTAGGAGGTGCACATCACGGGCAAAAGATATGAACAGATCATAGGATTGTCACACCATGTTTCCGAAAAGCATGACCATATGTCAATGCGGGAACGGGCTGCACAGTTCTCGCCCTTCGCCGCACTCACAGGTTATGACGACTGTATTTCGGAAGCGGGCAGGCGCACAGACTCAAAAGAGATCCCGGACGACGACAGAAAAGCAGAGCTTGACAGAAGAATAGCTGTTCTCTCTGAAAACATATACTCCGCACCGGAAATCACAGTAAGGTATTTCATCAGAGATGAACTGAAAGACGGAGGACGATATGAAGTCAAGACCGGTGAAGCAAGGCGTCTTGACCCGTTAAACAGGACTATTTCATTCACCGACGGAAGCGTCATATCGTTATCAGATATCTCCGGGATCGACGGTGAGATATTCAAAATATTTGATTAATTCGCTAAAAAGCTTTACAGAACGCAAAAAATATGGTATAATAATGCAATAATTTTTTCAGCCAACAAAAGAGGATCAGAACATGAACAGGATCATAAGAAAACAGGTACTGAACCCGACGGTCACATTAATGGAGATCGAAGCCCCGCTTATTGCAAGAAAAGCGGAGCCGGGTCAGTTCATCATCATCCGCTCACATACGGACGCGGAAAGAATACCGCTTACTATCGCGGATTTTGACCGCAGCAGGGGAACTGTTACCATTATCTTCCAGATAGTCGGTGCAGGCACGATGCGGCTCAATACGCTCAATGAAGGCGAGTTTGTCGAAAGCTTCGCCGGCCCGCTCGGAAAGGCGACAGAAACGGAAGGCCTGAAAAAGACAGCCGTAGTCGGAGGCGGAGTAGGCTGCGCGATAGCATATCCGGTCACGAAGAAGCTCTTTGAGCAGGGAACCGAGGTGCACGCGATCGCGGGTTTCCGCAGCAAAGACCTCGTTATTCTTGAGGACGAGTTTCGTGCCCATTCCACAAAGTTCGTCGCAATGAGCGACGACGGGAGCTGGGGAGAAAAGGGACTTGTGACAGATGCTCTCAGAAAGCTTGTGGAAAGCGGTGAGAAGTACGATGAAGTCATAACGATAGGCCCGCTCATAATGATGAAGTTCGTCTGTGGACTTACTAAGGAATTCGGCATAAAGACCGTAGCGAGCATGAACCCGATAATGATCGACGGCACGGGTATGTGCGGGTGCTGCCGCCTGACCGTTGGCGGAAAGACACGGTTCGCCTGCGTTGACGGACCGGAATTTGACGGACATGAGATAGATTTCGATGAGGCAATGTCACGAAGCCGTATGTACGCAGAGTTCGAGAAGCGAGAGAGGGAAGCGGCCTGCAATCTTTTCAGGGCTGCGGAAGGGGGCAGAGCATAATGGCTGCAAGAGAACCGAAAAAGCATGAGATGCCCGTACAGAAGCCGGAAGTAAGAGCACACAATTTCGAAGAAGTAGCGCTCGGATATACGGCAGAGATCGCCGCTGCGGAAGCTCAGCGCTGTCTTGGCTGCAAGAACAGACCGTGTACTCAGGGCTGTCCGGTAAACATAGATATTCCCGAGTTCATCTCGCATCTGAAAAATGGCGACGTTGAGGGAGCATACGATGTTATTACAAAGAGCTCGTCACTGCCAGCGGTGTGCGGGAGAGTATGTCCTCAGGAGAACCAGTGCGAAAAGGAATGTACACTCAAAGTCAAGCTCGGTATTGATCCTGTGGGGATCGGAAGACTCGAACGCTTTGTCGCGGACACACACCGTCAGAACAAGACCGGAGCTGCAGCAAGACCACAGCCCAACGGTCATAAGGTCGCTGTCATCGGCTCAGGCCCCTCCGGACTAACCTGCGCGGGAGATCTGGCAAAGAACGGATGCGCCGTGACTGTGTTTGAAGCTCTTCATACCGCAGGCGGAGTGCTTGTTTACGGGATCCCCGAGTTCAGGCTCCCGAAAAGTATTGTTGCGGACGAGGTGGAGACGCTTAAAGAACTCGGCGTTGAGATCATGACCGACGTGGTGATCGGGCGCACACTTACCGTTGACGAGCTTTTTGAGCAGGGTTATGAAGCTGTGTTTATCGGCTCGGGCGCGGGACTTCCGAATTTTATGAATATACCGGGTGAATCGCTTAGCGGAGTATATTCCGCCAACGAGTTTCTTACCCGTTCAAACCTTATGAAAGCATACCGCAGTGATTCCCATACACCGATAATGAAGGGCGGCAATGTGGCTGTAGTCGGCGGAGGAAATGTTGCAATGGACGCGGCGAGAACTGCGCTTCGGCTCGGGGCGGACAAGGTGTATATCATCTACCGCCGATCTATGGAGGAAATGCCCGCCAGAAAGGAAGAGGTCGAGCACGCCGAAGAAGAGGGCATTGATTTCAGAGTCCTCTGCAACCCGGTGGAGATACTTGGTTATAAGAACGAAAATGACCCGAGAGACCCGAAAAACGGCACTGTACGCGCAATAAGATGCATAAGAACGGAACTCGGCGAGCCGGACGAACGCGGAAGACGCAGTCCTCACGATGTGGAGGGTTCGGAGTTCGAGCTTGATGTTGATACGGTGATAATGGCGATAGGAACTTCGCCCAATCCGCTTATCAAATCCACCACCGACGGACTTGAAGTGAACAGGCGCGGCGGTATCATAGTGAACGAATGCGGACTTACCACCCGTGAGAATGTTTATGCCGGCGGTGACGCAGTTACCGGAGCGGCTACCGTGATCTCTGCCATGGGCGCGGGAAAAACGGCTGCAAAAGCAATTCATGAAGCGTTGTCGTCAAGATAAGATCATATTCAGCCATACTGCCTTACCGCGTATGGCTGATTTTATTGGACAATATCATAAAAATTTCCAAAAAGCCCTTTATTTTGCAGCGGTTTTGTGCTATAATATTATTATGTATGACTATATCCGAAAGGAATTTATCTATGACAGAACTTACCGTTCAGGTCGATGCGCTTGAGAAACTTCACGCGCTTTTCGGTGACCTTGACTCAAATATAAATATTATCCAGAAAGAATACGGTGTTTCTGTGTTCAGCCGCGACGGACTCGTCAAGATCGTCGGTCAGGAAGATAAGGCACAGAGCGCCCGGAAAGCTGTCGAGGGACTTCTTGATCTTATAGACCGGGGCGAAGCGATAAACGATATGAGCGTACGGTATGTTATCGGGCTTGTGAATGAGGGCGCCGTGGAGCAGGTCTCCGGTATCGGCGGCGACACAGTCTGTGTGACATTCACGGGCAAGCCCGTCAAAGCCAAGACTCTCGGTCAGAAGCGGTATATAGACTGCATTAAAAAGAACACTGTTGTGTTCGGTGTCGGACCCGCGGGCACAGGAAAGACGTACCTTGCGGTGGCTATGGCGGTCAAAGCGTTCAAGGCGCATGAGATCAACCGTATCATACTTACCCGTCCTGCGGTAGAAGCAGGTGAAAAGCTCGGATTTCTCCCGGGAGATCTGCAGAACAAGGTGGATCCGTATCTCAGACCGCTTTACGATGCGCTGTTCGATATGATGGGGGCGGAGAGCTATCAGCGCAACCTTGAGAAGAACATAATCGAAGTTGCACCTCTCGCGTATATGCGCGGAAGAACGCTCGATGACAGCTTCATTATCCTCGATGAAGCACAGAATACTACGCCGGAGCAGATGAAGATGTTCCTGACCCGTCTCGGCTTCAACAGCAAAATGGTCATTACAGGCGATATCACGCAGATAGACCTCCCAGACAACAAGCGCTCCGGACTTGTGGAAGCGGTAAAGATACTGAAAAACATTGAAGATATTGCAATAACACGTTTTTCCGAGAAAGATGTCGTGCGTCATAAACTCGTACAGGATATCGTAAAAGCATACGAAAAATTCAGCGAAAATAAATAAAGGTATTTGGAGGGCATAAAAATGATAACCATAAGAATATTCGGAACAAACAGACAGAAGATCATCCCCATAACAAAAGATCTCCGTTCTCTGGTCAAGCACAGCTGCACGGAAACGCTCTATGAGGAAGGCTACAAAGGCGATTTCGAGGTATCAGTGATGTTTACGGATAACGAAGGTATCCGCGCGATAAACAAGGAATACCGTGATATCGACCGGGAGACGGACGTTCTTTCATTTCCGATGACAAATGACGGGGAAGAGTTCACCGTTGACCCGGAGACAGACTGTTATATGCTCGGTGACATTGTGATATCGGTGGAAAAAGCGCTTGCACAGGCGGAAGAATACGGTCACAGCTTCAAGCGTGAACTCGCTTTCCTTACTGTTCATTCGATGCTGCACCTTCTCGGCTATGACCACGAGAGAAGCGAAGAAGAGGAGCGCGAGATGTTCGGCAAGCAGGATATAGTGCTTGAAGCGCTCGGGCTCGGACGCTGATATGGATAAGCTTACCGGGGTATTCAGGAGCTTTTACTGCGCGGGTCGGGGTATAGCATTCTGTCTGCGTCACGAGAGACATATGCGCGTTCATCTTGCAGCAACCGCCTATGTGATGTATTTTTCGACTTTCTACGATCTCACCGGCAGCGATTATGCGATACTCGTGCTTACCTGTGCTGCGGTGATCTCTGCGGAGATCTTCAACACTGCGATCGAAGTCGTTATAGACAAGGTCTCGCCGAGATACAACGTTTTCGCCATGATCGGCAAGGATCTTGCAGCAGGCGCGGTGCTCATCTCGGCGGTTGGTTCGATAGCCGTGGGCGTATTCATGTTCTGGGACATCGGGAAATTTGTGGAGATAATTGAATTTTTCACCGCCGATCTCGTCCGCCCGCTTATACTTCTTGCAGCCACAGCTCTCGCAGTATGGTTCGTGATGAGCGCAAAGCCGCGCAAAACAGGAAACAGACGAATAAAAAAAGGAAATGATATAAAATGACTAAATCGGTATTTGTTGCAGTTACAGGCCGCCCGAATGCAGGTAAATCGTCGCTTACCAACCTGCTTGTGGGCGAGAAGATAGCGATAGTGAGCCCGAAGCCACAGACCACCCGTACCCGCATAAACGGTGTGCTCACAAAAGGCGAGACACAGTTCGTGTTCATCGACACGCCGGGAATGCATAAACCCCGTACCAAGCTTTCGGAACAGATGGTAAAGGCGATAGACGACAGCATCGCGGACGTTGAGGTATCGCTTCTCGTTGTAGATGCGACAAAGAAGCCGGCTGCTTACGAAGAAAAGCTTATACAGGATTTCCGGGCCAAGAAGTGCGATGTGATCCTGCTCATAAACAAGGTCGATCTGATAAAGAACAAGAGCGACCTGCTCGGTATAATAGATGAATACTCGAAGATGTATGATTTTGCAGAAATAATCCCGATAAGCGTGCTTAAAAAGGACAACACGGATATCATAATCCCCACGGTGGAAAAGTATGCCGTCGAGTCGCCGCATTTCTTCGATGACGACCTTCCTACCGACCAGCCGGAAAAGGTGTGGCTTGCGGAGATAATCAGGGAAAAGCTGCTCAACAACCTGTTCGACGAGATCCCACACGGTATAGCTGTTCAGATCGAATCACTCGAATACGGTAAGACCAACAAGGGTGCGGATATAGTCGATATCGGTATCGCGATAATCTGTGAAAAACAGTCCCATAAAGGCATGGTCATCGGAAAAGGCGGTGCTATGCTCAAAAAGATCGGAGGACTTGCCCGGGCGGAAATGGAAGAGTACTTCGGCATGAAAGTGAACATGAAGCTTTGGGTGAAAGTCAAGGAAGACTGGAGAAACAATGAGAACGCAATAATGGATTTCGGACTTAAATTCGATTGATGTTCATATTATCACGCGAAAGGAACGTATGAATGCTCGTTACGGTTGACGGAATCGTTATCGGAAGGCGCAGTATCGGTGAGAACAGCTGTTTCATAGATGTGCTGACCGATGAATACGGAGTGATCGAGGCGACTGCACACGGCGTTAAGAAGCTTACGAGCAAGAACGCCGGTGCAGTTACTCTGTTTTCGTACTCAAAATTCTGCTTCAACAAAACAGGTGTCAGGTACACTCTTAACAGCGCCGAGCCGAAGTTCAGTTTTCACGGCATCTCCTCAGATATCGAATATCTCTCACTTGCAGTTTATTTTGCGGATGTGGTCAAGGATACCTCGGCGTCCGAACAGGAAAACAAAGGTTTCCTGCGGTTTATGGCAGTTACACTGTATGAGCTGGACAAGAAGAGGTGCTCGCTTGAACTCATTAAATCCGTATTCGAGCTGCATATCACCACGATGCTGGGATTTGCGCCGGATCTTAGAGCGTGCAGAGCGTGCGCCTGCTATGAACATGAGAAGATGTACTTCGATCACGAGAATGCCTGCATAATCTGCGGCGATTGTATCAAAGAGTATGAACATCAGCAGGGAGAGCCGGCTGCATTGTCTCCGCCGCTTCTGTACGCGATGCGGCACATGGTGTTCTCTCCGGTTGACAAGATATATAAGATAAACGTGAGTGCAGATGATCTTAAAACGCTTTCCGGACTTACTGAAAAGTATCTTCTTAAACAGCTTGACCGGAGTTTCAGGAGCCTTGAATATTATTATTCCGTTCATCGGAATTATGGCTGTTCATAAAATAATTCTATATGTTCACATTTATAAAAAGGAGATCAGATGAATTTAAAATACAGAAAACTTGAGCTCGATAAAATAATCGAAATGCTCAAAAACGAGGCATGGAGCGATATGGCGAAGGAGAAGCTTGAAAAGCTCGAACCCTCGTTCGATATCGGAACGGTGAGAAAAGAACTGAAAAAATGCGATGACGCGTTTATTTTTTCAAGTAAATTCGGAACACCTCGTTTTTACAACATAAAAGATGTCGCATTCAGCGCAAAACGCGCTTCACAGGGGGCGTCGCTCTCACTCAGGGAACTTCTCGACATAGGTCTTGTCCTTCGTGAAACGGAAGGGCTCGTGCAATGGTACGACCAGTGCGGAGGCACAGAAAACAGTCTTAACGAATATTTTGCGATGCTGGCTTGCAATAAGTCTCTCGAAACGCGCATAACGAACTCCATCGTGTCGGAGAACGAGCTTTCGGACGGAGCAAGTGCCGAGCTTGCACGCATAAGAAAGGCTATAGTCCGCCAGGGTATGCGCATAAAAGAACAGCTCGACAGCCTCATAAAAAGCAAAACTACCCAGAAATATCTGCAGGAAGCGCTTGTTACCCAGCGTGACGGACGATATGTTGTACCTGTTAAATCGGAATACCGTTCACAGGTAAGCGGACTTGTGCACGATACATCAGCTACAGGATCGACTCTGTTCATAGAACCAATGAGTGTAGTCGATGCTAATAACGAGATACGCATTCTGAAAAGCGAGGAAATAGCTGAAACAGAACGTATCATCGCGGAAATGTCCGATCAGGTAGGTATGTTCTCGGAACAGCTTATCACGAACATAGGCTGTCTTGTAAAGCTCGAAGAGTACTTCGCAAAATCAAATCTTGCCGCCAAAATGGCAGCGGTCACGCCCGAGATCACGGAAGAACCTGTTCTGAAGCTGAATAAAGCCCGTCACCCGCTTATTCCGAAAGAGAATGTTGTTCCCACCACGATCAACGTGGGCGAATCATACACGAGCCTTATCATCACAGGACCGAATACCGGCGGCAAGACTGTTTCGCTCAAGACCGCCGGACTTCTCACACTTATGACGATGTGCGGTATGATGATCCCCGCAGGTGACAACAGCGTTGTCGGGATATTCTCAAAGATCCTTGTTGATATCGGCGACGAACAGAGCATTGAGCAGAACCTATCAACATTCTCCTCACACATGACCAATATCGTTCGCATAATAAAAGCTGCAAACGACCGTTCGCTGGTGCTCCTTGATGAGCTCGGTTCCGGTACCGATCCTATCGAGGGTGCAGCTCTTGCAGTCGCGATACTTGACTACCTTCGCAGAAAAAACAGCCGTGTAATGGCTACGACCCACTATCAGGAAGTCAAGCTTTATGCAGTCGAACAGGATGGCGTCGAGAACGCGAGCTGCGAATTTGACGTAAATACCCTGCAGCCCACATATAAGCTCATAATCGGTGTTCCGGGCAAATCCAACGCCTTTGCCATTGCAAAAAGGCTCGGTGTGAGCGATGAGATCATTGAGGAAGCAAGCTTCCTTGTGACCGATGAAAACAAGCGTTTTGAGAATGTTATCGAAAGTCTCGAAAAAACTCAGTTTGAGCTTGACCGCCTAAAAGAGCAGGCTGAAAAAGATGCAAGAGATGCAAAAGCAAACGCCGAAATGCTGGAAAAAGAACGTGAGGAGTTTGAAAAACAGAAAGAATTCGAGCTTGAAAAGGCGCGTACAAAGGCAATGAGTATCGTCGAACAGACACGTTTCGGCGCAGACAGGCTGATGAACGAGCTCGAAGAGATAAAGAAAGAAAAGGACAAGAAGGATTTCTCAGATCGTGTGAAGTCATCTCAGTCCAGAGTGAACAACACCCTCGACGCGCTCTATGACAAAGCAAACCCTGTTGTCGAGCGCAAGAAAACGAAGTATGTGCTTCCCCGTGAACTCAGGGTGGGCGACACTGTGCGCCTTATGGACGTAGGAAGCAAGGGGACTGTCATAACTCTTCCGGACGCAGGCGGTAACTGCACCGTACAGACAGGAATGATAAAGACGCGCACAAAGCTCGACAACCTCGAACTCATCACCGACGGACCTGTTCAGCAGAAAAAGAAGCAGGGCGGAGGAGTCCGGAAATCACTTCAGTCCAATATGACCCGCAAAAGCAGTATGGAGCTCGATATCCGCGGTATGATGACGGACGAGGGAATAATGGAAGTAGATCGTTTCATCGACAACTGTCTTATCGCGGGGATCGAGACCGTGACCATAATCCACGGCAAGGGAACAGGCGCTCTGAGGGCTGCTGTCCACCAGTTCCTCAAGCAGCATAAGAATGTAAAAAGCTACCGTCTCGGCGAGTACGGCGAAGGCGAATCCGGCGTTACGGTCGCGGTGCTCAAGTAACTATGAAAAGACTTGTGATAGGAATGACCGCACACGTTGACTCCGGCAAGACCACCCTTGCAGAGGCGATGCTCTATACCTGCGGCAGCATACGGAAACTGGGGCGTGTCGATCACGGCGACGCTTTTCTTGACACGCACAGCATCGAAAAAAGCCGCGGTATAACCGTGTTTTCAAAGCAGGCGGTCATGGAGACCGGGGATCATATGTTCACGCTCCTCGATACTCCCGGGCACGTCGATTTTTCGGCGGAGACCGAGAGAACTTTCTCCGTGCTCGACGCGGCAATACTTGTCATCAGCGGCACCGACGGCGTGCAGAGCCATACAGAGACACTCTGGGAGCTTCTCGGACGTTACAGAGTACCTGTGTTTATATTCATAAACAAATCCGATATTGCCCATGTGGGAATGGACACCCGCATTTCCGAGCTTGCACGGCGGCTCAGCGGCTCCGTTATCGACTTTACGGCAGAAAAGGCTGCAATAGACGACGCTGCGGCAGTCTGTGCGGAATATCTGATGGACGAGTATCTCTCGGACGGCTGCATATCCGACGAGACTCTTGCTAAGGCGGTCATGAACAGGGACATATTCCCGTGCGTTTACGGTTCCGCACTGAAACTTGAAGGCATAGACAGGCTTATCGACATCATCACGAAATATTCCGCAGAGCCGCAGCGTTCCGCCGGATTCGGCGCCCGTGTGTACAAGATCTCCACAGACGGTAATACAAGGCTCGTGCACATGAAGATAACCGGCGGCAGCCTTAAAGTCAAGTCGGTCATAGACTGCGGACGGGAAAATGCACAGGAAAAGGCCGACAGGATACGGGTGTATTCCGGAGCGAAATTCAGGACTGCCGACGAAGTATTCGCCGGGGAGCTTTGTGCAGTTGAAGGTCTGCCTTCGGCATACGCGGGTGAGGGGCTCGGCACGGAGCGTGATACCCGGAGACCGTTTCTTGAGCCGGTTCTTTCATACCGTGTCATTTGTCCCGGAAACGCGGACGAACACACTGTTTTTACAAAGCTGAAGCAGCTCGGCGAAGAAGATCCCGCCCTGCGCATAACATGGAATGACCGGCTCAGAGAAATAAACGTGAGCCTTATGGGTGAGATCCAGCTCGAAGTACTGAGGACCGTGATCGCCGAACGATTCGGGTATGATGTGGATTTTGACGAGGGCAGGATAGCATACAAGGAGACTATCGCCTCGCCGGTCGAAGGCGTCGGTCATTTCGAGCCGCTCCGGCACTACGCCGAGGTTCACCTTCTCATGGAGCCGCTTCCCGCCGGCAGCGGGCTTGTGTTTGAAGCGGACTGTCCCGAAGAACGGCTTGCGCTTAACTGGCAGAGGCTTATACTGACACATCTTGCCGAAAAGACCCACAGGGGAGTGCTAACCGGATCTCCTATAACTGACATGAAAATAACCGTAGCCGGCGGCCGCTCACACCCGAAGCATACCGAGGGCGGTGATTTCCGCCAGGCTACCTACCGCGCTGTGAGAATGGGACTTATGCGGGCGGAGAGCGTGCTTCTTGAGCCGTACTACGAATTCCGTATAGAACTCCCGGACGACTGTGTGGGACGTGCAATGAGCGATCTGCAGCGGATAGATGCCGATATATCACAGCCGGAACCGATCTCCGGCACAGACGGGTTTTCCTGCATCAAGGGATCTGCTCCGATCGCTGCCATGCGCGGATATCAGACCGATGTTTCCGGATACACAAAGGGGCGGGGAAGGCTTTCTCTGTCTTTTGGCGGGTATTTTCCCTGCAAGAACACCGAAGCCGTCATCAAAGAGACCGGATATGACCCGGAGACCGACCTCGACAATACCGCCGACAGCGTATTTTGCTCTCATGGAGCGGGATTTGCGGTAAAATGGAACGAAGTGCCGGATCATATGCACGTTCCGTCGGTGCTTGATGTAAGAAGACCTGATACCGCTGAGCCGGTGCAGATCCAGAGAAACCGCGCTCCCGCAGCCTATGACGACAAGGAGCTCATGGCGATCTTTGAGCGGACTTACGGGAAGATAAAGCGGGATCCGAGGAATGCGCTCAATACAGAGAAAAGCAAGCCTGCAAAAGAAAAGGAGTATGTTTATAAGCCTGTTGTCACGGGTGAGGAATACCTGCTCGTTGACGGCTATAACATCATATTTTCCTGGGACGAACTCAATTCGCTTGCTAAGGACAACCTCGAACTTGCCCGGACAACGCTTATAAACGCCATGTGCAACTACCGCGGATTTACCGGCGGCAACCTTATACTGGTATTCGATGCGTACAAAGTAAAGGGCTCGGTCCGTGAAGTCGAGCAGATCGGCGGCATATCCGTCATATATACGAAAGAAGCCGAAACAGCGGATATGTACATCGAAAAAGCGACCCATGAGCTCGGAAAAAAGCACAGAGTCAGGGTCGCCACATCGGACAGGCTCGAACAGATCATCATTCTCGGAAACGGTGCGTACAGAATGTCCGCGTCGGAGTTCCATGACGAAGTCATGCGGGCGGAAAAGGAGATCCGCGAGACTATCTTTGAGAACAACGCTTCAAACAGCATGAAATAAATTTAGGCTATACCGCAAGCCCTGAACCTGAACAGAAGCCTGAAAAAAAGCCCCTGAACGTTTCAAAGCGCTCAGGGGCTTTTTGTTGTTTTATGTATCAGAAAGCGATCTTATTTACGTCGGAATTAGCGAGAAGAACTTCCTTCTTCGGGATACGCATAAGGGGATTGTAAGCGAACTTCTTACAGGCATCATAAGCCTTTACATCTCCGAACTTCGTACATGAGAACTTCTCTCCGCTCTCGTCGGGCGTACAAAGCAGACAATATTTGCAGGCAGGCTTGATGTTATTGCCGAAAAGTTTTTTCTTAGCCATTCTGAAAACCTCCTTTGAACTCTGTTTGTTTTCCGTTATATTATATCACATATATCTCAAAAAAGCTATACTTTTTTGAAAATTTTGTCGGATTTATGAAAAATAATTATGCACATTGCTATAAGAACAAGCACAATTATCCTGTTTGCGCTGAATTCATAGGTATATTCGGGCGAGTATGTCGATGCGGAAACCGAAATATCCGTGAACTGCAGTATTATCTGCGCGATCACCGCACTAAGTAGTGCGCAGGGAAGACGGGCTGCAATAAACCGCTTTACCGGAAAAGCCCCGCCCGCTATGGCTGTGCACTGCAGCATAACACATATGCCGCCCATTGATGCAACGGCGGAAACGAACGGGATCATAGAGATATCCGATGAATTCAGCGACATGAGATTGCTTATCTCAAGGATGCCTGTGAGCTGTTCGGGAACGACCGCCCCGAAGTTCAGAAGAAAGGCTCTGATGCAGGAGATCACGGTATTGAAGGCTATTATGACCGTGCATACCGTGAACATGGCACGGGAAGCGGAATTTACCGCGCCGATCAGACTGCCCCGATCTTCCCGTGAAACGGATCCTGTCCTGAGCACACAGGCTCTTGACACAACGATCCCGGTCAGCAGACACGCCAGCACATTAGACAGATATATCACAACACCTGCCGATGTGCTTCCGAAAACACCGTTTCCGAGCATTATCAAAGCGAATGTGGGTGAGATGCAATAGCAGAACACCGATGAATTCATACAAGCGTCTTTAATTGCGGGATAATTTTTATTTTGCGCAATTATTTCTTTCAGCAGCTTCATTCCGATAGGGTAGCCGCCGATGAGACTGAGCAGAAAAACAGATAAAATGCGGTCATCTGCCTTGATGATATGCCGCATTATCCATAATACCGGACGGAAGATCGTACTGTAAAGCCCCGAGCTGCATATATAACCAGTTATTGCCATGAAAACGAACATAGACGGTATTATCGTGTTGATGCAGACATTTATGCTTCTTACCGCAGATGACGCTGCTTCGGCAGGATATGCCGCCAGAAGAACCGCAGTAAGAACAGCCGCTGTTGCCTTTATATATCGTCCGATCTTTGATTTGTTCAGTTCCGATCTCTCCCTGTGCAGTATTCATTAATCTCCGCTCCGTAACATATATATTATCGGGACGGTGATAAAATGAATATTTACGGATTGTCTGAGAAATTTGAAAAGCTGAAGCGCTCTTCCGTCCGTCATTCTCTCATACAGATAAGTGACAGCGGGACTATGACGGTAGAGGAGTGCAGAAAGATCATCAGATTCGATGAGAACGTAATAGAGTTAAAGCTTGCAAAAGGAAACGTAACGATCACGGGACTTGATCTTAAAATGAGGAATTTCAGCGACAGGGGTGTCATTATCACCGGAGCGCTGCATTCTATCGGATTTGATGACGGAAAGGAATAATACGATGCATCTTAAAGGGATTGTAACATTCAGCATGATCGGGGCGTACTGTGAGGATCTTATAAACGAACTTACAGAGAACGGTATAGAGCTTTCGGAAATAAGAAACAAGGAAAATATCATATACGCGGAGACCGCCGCAGTCAATTATCCCGCTGTTGCGAAGCTGTCCCGTAAATACGGCGTAAGAGTACGGGTAAAAAACAGAGCCGGTGCATATTTCAGACTTGCCGCATTCAGACAGCGTCCGGGACTTATCGCCGGAGTTTTTGTTTCCGCTGCAATGGTACTGACAATGCGGCTTTTTGTATGGCATATCGAGATACATGGCAACAACGTACTCAGCAAGGATCATATACTCGGACTTCTTGAACAGAACGGCTTTACTGCGGGCGTTCTTGCAAATAATACGGACGCACTGAGTGCGGAACGGAATATAATGCTGGCTTCCGACAAGATAAGATGGATAAATATTGAAGTGAACGGAAGCAGGGCAGATGTTTACATCAATGAGAATGACGATCCCGAAAGACCGGAAGTCGATATGAAGACGCCCTGTAATATTGTGGCTTCACGCGCCGGAGTAATTGCAGAAACGAGCGTTACTTCCGGAAAACTCATGTGTGAGCCGGGAAGCGGTGTAGCGGAAGGAAGCGTTCTTGTGAGCGGTGCTGTGAGCTCCGGCACATCATTGATACTGGTTCATTCCGATGCTGAGATTATCGCGGATTTCAATGAAGAAAAGCGTTTTGTGGCGGATTACACAACGACCGAAAAAGTTCCGGCAGATGAGATGTTCACCCACCGCCAGATGATGATCTTCGGGATAGTGATACCTCTTGACGGGAATGCAGCGGACACTGCCAACACATTCTGCACAGAGAGCACAGAGCAATGCAGGATAGCAGGATTTGACATACCGGTGAGGATAAAGACCGAAACCTACAGAAAATATAAAGAAATAACAGTCACTCGGACTTCTGACGACGTAAGAAAACAGCTTGAGCAGAGACTTGAATTATACATAAACAACTTTCTCAGAGAATACGAGCTTATTGATATTGCAAAAACGTATGAAGAGACCGAAACCGGACTTGCACTCAACGCAGTAATAAAGCTCAGGGGAAACATAGGCGTGAAAAAACCGATATATGAACACTGACAAAGCTTGACAAAAAACTCAATGAATGCTATTATATCTGTATATAATACTATGAAAGAAGTGTTTCCGGTGAAAAAAGTTTTAGCTGCAATAGCCGCATTTATCGCTGTATGTACCGCTGCTGCAATTTTCCTTGAACGTAAATATCTCAGGACTGACAAAAGTAAATTTGACGGCGGAGTAACGCAGGAGAATATTGACTGGGTAAACAAAACTCCTCATCAGGATATTTATATGATCTCACGAGACGGGTTCTGTATGCACGGAATGCTGTTCGATAACGGCTCTGACAACTGGGTCATTGCAGTACATGGTTATGATTCCGAGCTCACGGGCATGGTCAGATATGCACAGAAGTTCATGGAAGCCGGGTACAGTGTGTTTATGCCCGATCTTCGCGGCTTTGGCATAAGCGGCGACAACTCCACAACAATGGGTCATCTTGAACGATACGATCTGTTTGATTGGATAAATAAGCTAATAAACGAATGCGGTGCAAAGAACATCGTGCTTTTCGGCGTTTCTATGGGAGCAGCGACCGTTATGCTGACTGCAGGAGAAAAACTTCCCGAAAATGTCAGGGCAGTTATAGAAGACTGCGGCTATTCTTCGGTGCGTGAGGAATTCGAGTATAATATAAGACATATAGTTCATCTTCCGCCATATCCGGTACTCTGGATCTGCGACCTTATCATCAGATATAAGAAAGGCTGGAGCATTCTTAATGACGCGGATTGTATGGCTGCAGTAAACCGCACGGAGCTGCCGATGTTGTTCATACATGGCGCAAACGATACGTTTGTCCCGTTCAGTATGCTCGACAAACTTTACAGATCATGTCCGCGAAAGGATAAGAAAAAACTTGTTATACCCGGTGCTGAGCATACAGAGGCTTGCGTAAAAGATCCTGAGCTTTACTGGAAAACCGTATTCGATTTTATCGAAACCAATATTACATGATATTTTTCAGATGCTTTCTATACATTATGATATAACGCTCCCGGTCCGTTGATAATACGGATTTGGAGCGCTTATCGTTTGTGTTTATATATCTATATAATGCGGTCTTGATTTATTATCAGGCAAATGGTATAATAGGGACAGTCGGATTTAGAAATACGAGCAATTGCGTAAAATAAAAAGTTTGACCGCAAAGCTGCAAGCTCGATCCTTAATACAGATAATGGTATTTATCATGCAATAACTCCTTTGTCGGTTCTCGCCGTGTCGAGCATCAGAGCTCTGACGGGGAAGAGGATGCGCCCGCCTTTCCCCTTTAATTGCCGACGCTTGCCCCCGCGTAGGGGGGCGGAGCCAAAGGGCATAGAACAAATCTACAGATAAAACATTAAATATAGGTACTGCAGTTTATGCCTCCTCTAATCGCGACGGGGGGGACGACGAACGCGAGCTCCGGGAGAAGAACAAGTAGTATTGACACGAATAGAGGGGGACTTCCATTCGAGAATAAAAAAGAACAAACCCCGAAACTCCAGCCGGAGCTTCGGGGTTTTTGCAACCCACGTTCGGTAATACGTGGGTAGATTGTACAATGCTTTATGCTCTCCCGCTTTTGCTTGTGCGGAGTTGGGGCAGTTTTTAAGAATGTGTTTTAATATTCTATTTATTACCTGGTGTAAAATCTTGTTTCAGCTGTTCTGTTGTCCAAGTTCTGTATCTGAGCAGTTTTACAGAAGATCCTTCAAAGATCCTGTTCTTGAATGTATCGCTTTGTTGGCTTCTCTCGTTGTCGTGTGATTTATCGTCAACTTCTACGGCAAAAAGCGGAGTAGTATCTCCGGAACAGATAACAAAGTCTATATGCTTTGACCTGACATAGTTAAACCATTTCATGTACTGGGGAATACCTCGCGGAGTAATTGCGAGATCGGCAAGCCTGACTTTGCACATAATATTGAAGCCGAGCTCGTCCGTGATTGGCTTCAAACTCTGATAAAACTTGAGTTCTTTATCAGTCAATAGCTTATCTCCTACTTTATAGGGGATTTTATCATCTTTCGGTTCTTCTGATTTGTTTATATTATTCATAATAACGTACATAACAAACAGCAGAACAACAATTATTATAATAATGATGTATAATAATGGATTCATTTTATTATCCTCTTTATATCCGATCTTCCTGTAATGTAGTCAAGTGTAACATTGTATAAATCTGCAAGTTTTATTAAAAAATGCAATGGTATTTCTGTTGTTCCACTTTCGTATCTTTGATATTGTTGTTGTTTTATTCCTAAATAAGATGCAATTTCTGTTTGGTTTTTGTCATTATCTTCTCGTAGATCTCTTATTCTCTTGTAAATATACACAATATTATCACCACCTTTTTTGTATATTGATACAATTATAACATAATTTATGTATATATGTTGACATTACTACATTTTTGTTGTATTATAATATACATACAACGATATAGTTGTAATTATTGAAGGAGGAAAAGAGCATGAAAGTAAATCTTATTGGATTGCGGGCACTGGATTTCGAGAACGACAAAGGCGACCAGGTGCAAGGAATAAAGCTGTTTATTGCTTATCCTGATGACAACGTCTACGGAAACTGCACCGAAAGCCGCTTTATTATGGCTGATCGGTTTGACAAGCTCGGTCTGAAGCTCAAGGATCTGATCGACAAGATCGACGAAGTTATTGATATCGAGATCAACCCGAAAAATAAGATCGTCGGGATCACGTTATGACCGACGAGGGGATCACAGTTGTTATTGATAACGGAGAGCTTATCAATATAGGGAATGACTGTTTAGAGACATTGCAGGAAATAAGGGACGAGCTGAGCTTTGAGCATGAATACATTGACTACCAGCACGAACAGATCAGAGTCAATAACTCAATATCGCTTGCAATTCTTGTATTTACCGGTGCTTGTCTCGGTGCTCTCATTTTCCGTCATCTGAGAAAGTAGGTGCTTGAATGGAATTTGATATTTCGTTTATGCAGGCCGGGTTTCTCGGTCTTGGCGGTGGTTTGTTACTTAGCGGTGTTTGCTGGCTCGTGGGTCTTGCTTACACGCTTTGTTTAAATCTTGTTTCAAAAACCAAATAAGGAGGAAAAATGTTATGGACAAGATCAAAGATTTCGCGGAACGTCTGGCAACTAAGGCGCGCAGTGCAAAGTTTGCGGTCGGTGCAATGGCTGCTTCGGCAGCTGTTCCGGTTATTTCGGTAGTTGCATCTGCTGATGACACAGGTTCATCTCTCGCAACTTACAAAGATCAGATCACTGCTCAGTTCACAAGTACTGCTAATGATGTTATACCGATCATCGTTGGTGTGCTTGGTGCCGGTCTCGGTGTTTTCGCTATCTTCGTGGGCATAAAGCTTGCTAAGAAGATGTTCTCTACTGTTGCTAAGTGAGAAAAAAAGAAGCGGAGTTCTGCTCCGCTTTTGCTTTAAAATAAAAAAGGTGTGTATGTATGAATAATGAGTTAATACAATATATAGTTGATAATGATTTTTTTCAAACCGTTTGGTTCTTCGGCTTTCTTTGCGGCGCTCTGTTTATCATTGTAAGTTCCGGATTTTTTGCGCTGTTTGAATCTATTCATGGTTATTTTAAAAAAAGGAGAACGTAGATGACAAAGCAAAGGTATAATATAATGCTCAATCCTGCGGTAGTTGCAAAGATTGATTTACATGCAGAAGAATTAGATATGTCAAGATCAGATCTGATCAACAGGATCTTGTTTGATGAGCTCATGAACTTTGGGGACGTTCTCGATCTGTCGGATCCTGAGCTTGAAGGTCAGACTATGCTTCCGGAGGTGATCTCTTGATTATCTTATATACCGGTACACCCGGATCCGGTAAGAGTTATCATGCAACAAGTCAGGTCTGGAACCTTACAAAGAAGCATATCAACGTTATTGCAAATTTTGTGATCAACTTACCTGAGAAGCAGCAGGAATACTTTTATTTTATGGATAACAAGCAGATCAAGGTCAAGAAGCTGATCGAATTTAGCAGGGAACACCATAAGGAGAACAAGGAAGGTCAGACTTGCATAATTCTTGATGAAGCTGGAATTATGTTCAATTCAAAGACTTCTACCGATAAGCAGCGCGATGAATGGATCAAGTTCTTTTCCCAGCACAGAAAATTTGGATTTGATGTTATAATGATAGCTCAGAATGATAGAATGCTTGATCGACAGGTCAGAGCTCAGATAGAGTACCAGTATTTGCATAGAAAGCTGCAGAACTTCGGAATAAAGGGATTTTTCATTCGTCTTTTAAAGGGCGGTGCCGGTTTTGTCTGTGTTCATCAATGGTACACGGTGAAAGAGAAGATCGGAGTTGATTACTTCCGGATCCGTAAGAAGGTAGCTAAATCTTATGATACATTCGGACTTTTTGACTATGCTTCAAGTATCAGCCGCTTCGGAGGTCTGATCTCGGCTGCAGATTTCAATAAATTAAGGAAGGAGAACGAAAATGAAGAAAATTGTCTCAATGACGATTGCGTTGATCGTGCTTCTTAACGTTGCCGGGTTCGGGTTCATGAGTGTAAAAGCTTCCGCTTTCGGTCCTATTGCAGTTGGTATGTTGGAAGTTATAGATCAGGCTTTGTTTAATGCGGCGTCAAGTACTGCATTATACATAATTGATAATAATATAACAAACACCGGATCGGCTTCTCTTGGCTTTGATCTCAACGGCTTCAACTCACATCTGAACAGTCATAATTATACTACTACGGAAAATTCGGTTTCAAATGAGCTTGTGACTTTGACAGTTGGTGAAGGAAACATTGCAGCCTTGTCTGTTGCTGATACTTGCCCGGAAGAAGAAAGAGAATTTGCTCAATATCTTTCAAATAACTACAATAGCATTTTTCCTGCTTATCGTGTAGTTTCCGATGATGGCACGATGTCAGCTGAGGCATACAGTCATTTAAAAAATGTTGCTACAAATTCATATTTAAAGTATGTTGACTCAAAACAAGTACTTGACACTGCAGAAGTATTTGCAAATGCCGGAGCAAATGTGTATAACTTTGATTTTACCGGTCCTATTCAAGATGTTACAATACCTACTAAAACTAATCTTGTAGGTAATACTATAGACGGGTTTGAGTTATCGAGACCATATCTATTGAACGAAAACGGTATGTTTGCAAGTGTAGAAGAAGCTAAAGCAGCAGGCGCACAATATTCAAGTATGGGTATGAATGGCGCTTCTGCTGCTGTTAGAGTAAGTAATTGCGGATATGGAAGCTATGTTATCTATAATGGACAAATTTATTATTTTGTGCGTAGATCTCATGGTAACGCTTCTGAGACTTCTGTTGAATTGACAACTTCTGATTATCCAGATAGGTTTATAAATGCAAATGGTATTTCTTTGAAAGATGCCGGTTGTAACACTGTCAGAGGTCTGTTGACAGGCTATTATATATGCAAGGATATAAACGCTACTACAAATTATCCTACAAATGCTACTGAGGACAGCCTGACAACAACATCAGGCGGTGGTCTTATCTCTATTCACCCGACACAGGCTGAACAGATCATCGGATCCGGGATCAATTCCGGAATAATAAGCGGTAACCCTAATCTGACTATTGGCGCAAATGGAGAAATAACTGGAGCAGACGGAATAGATCTTTCTTCGATAGAAGCTTTGCTTAAAAGTATGGGTGCTCTTGATGCGTCGCAGTTATCAGCGCTGCAAGCGATCAATTCCAATACCAAGAAGATAGCCGATGTGCTTACAGCTGAGCAGGCGATTACTGCAAAGAAGACGTTTGACATAAAGACACCAAGTAACATTGTAGATAAATTCCCGTTTTCGCTGCCATTTGATATATATAATACTTTCAATCTCCTTTCAGCTGAGCCGAAGGCTCCGAAATTTACTTTTCCTCTAAAAATGGACGGTGTTTTTGATTTAAGTTTTGAAGTAGATCTCAGTGAATATGAATGGATTGCCGAGATCGTGCGCTGGTTGCTGTTTGTGGTATTCGTTGTTGGTCTGATCATTGTTACAAATAAGTTGATCGGAAGGGGTTGATCTGATGAATTTCAATTTTCTTGGTGATTTCTTCGGAAAAGCTAAGGATTGGCTTACAGATGCAATAAATACGATACAATCTGCAATTATGATACTTCTTCCTGACTCTCCGTTTAAAGGTCTTGAAATTCCTTCGGAAATACAGGAGATCCTCGGCTATATCAACTGGCTCGTGCCGTTTTATATGATCGGCAATGTTCTGTTAGCCTGGACGGGTGCAATTGTAGTATATTACGCATATCAGATAATCCTTCGTTGGATAAAATCAATTCAATAGCGGGGTGCCGCACCGTGTGTGCGGCGGGGACCCGCTTCGGAGTGTTTTATATATGGAAAATATAATACTTGTGGACTGGTTCGCCATGAGTTACCGCAAAGAAGGAACAACTGTTCATGACGTGATCAGATCATTGCAGCTTAAAGAAGGAATTGAGTTCAGGGAGTTTCCGGGAAGGTATATGTATAGAAACCGGCTCAGCTTCGGTAATATACATATTTACTATAATAACATCAACTCTGATCAGGACTTTCCCATGCTTGAAATGTCCGGTCAAGGCTGCCGAGAGTTCGAGACATTCAGCCGGATCACGTTTAATGATCTCTTCGAGCTTGCAAAAGATACAAAGAATTATCACATGACAAGACTTGATATAGCATACGACGATCACAGCGGGATCCTCGACATTGAACAGATCAGAAATGATTATTATGAAAGAAACTGGGTATCAAACAGCACAAAAGGACGGATCACAATAGATGTCAGCAGGGAAAAGGACAAAAACGGCAATTATATAAACGGTGTTTCAGTAATGACCGGTACTAAATCATCTGATATGTATATGAGAATATACGACAAAGCCATTGAAAGAGGTATAAAAGATGGTCGTCATTGGGTCAGATGTGAGCTCGTACTTAAACAGGACAGGGCTGTACAGTTTATTAAGAACGAAGAAGAGATTGGAAAGAAGTTCCGCGGGGTCATTCATAATTATTTTCGTTTTGTCACACCCAGCAAGACAGATACAAACCGGAGGCGGTGGAAGATGCGCGATTATTGGAAGAAATTTCTTGAAGATGCTGAGAAAATAAGCGTTTATACACCTAAAGACATAGACTACAACCTTTGCCGACTTAACAAGTATGTATTCAAGCAAGCCGGTAACAGCATTGATACATATATCCGTTGCGTGGGTGTGTTCAAGTTCTTTGATGAACTTGTAAAGCGCTCAACAAAGCTCAATGCAAAGCAAAAATATCTGATTGAGCAGTGCAAGCTATTATATGAACAAGGACAACCAATTGATGAAACTGTAATACAGCAGCTTTCAGATAATTTCAAAGCATGAACAGACTTGAAGATGATGACATATACGCTATAACAGAGGACAGCTTCGCGCATTCTGGCTGCGTTTATTGTCTCTGTAGGTGCTGTATGTATCTTAGAACAGTTTGTCGGAACTGCTATTTGTGCGAGTTCAGACCGATAACAAGGCGTTGCTGTATGTGGTTTGTTCCGTTTATCTTCCGAAGATCTCCTTATAAAGAATGGTTCCAGGAGATCGACAAGCAGCGGAAGCGAAGATATGATCTATTTGATTTTGAGGGGTGATATTATATGAAAGAAAGAAAAGAATTAAAATGTAGCTGCTGTGGTGGTGATTTATTTGTTACTATAGCATATGATCTTAATGATCAGGAAGCCGAAAAGTATTCTTATTTAAATAGTGATTTCTGTTGTTGTGTAGCTCTGACTTGTTATAGCTGCGGTGAGTATTTCCCAATAGTTCGGACTAATCATGATGCTGATGTATCAGAACTGAATGGTCTTTATGACTTTAACAGACTTGAGAACCGAAGAGCTGCGCGACATGAGAGAGAATTAGAAGCAATCAGACTGTGCTTCTCGGGCGAAGATCCGGAACAACGGCGTCCGATGTTCCTGTATTCTGAAAATGAAGTAAGATATCCTTTTTGACAAAAGGTGTGTATATATGGTATAATAGGGACAGTCGGATTTAGAAATACGAGCAATTGCGTAAAATAAAAATTTTACGCAATATAGGGAATACAAATTTATATAATACATTGAAAGGAACATAAAAATGAAATTTGACGATTGTCCTTCGTATTTACAGGAATATCTGAATTACATAGAAACGATCAAACTCCGTTCAAAGCTTACGGTAAAGAATTATTATACAGACATAAAACTGTTTCTGCGCTATCTGAAAGTTTCTTCGGGTTCAGCTTCCGCAGAAGACTTTGACAGCATATCTATATACGACGTACCGGAATCGCTTGTTAAGAATGTTACGCTCAACGATCTGCTTGCATTTCTTTCGTTTGCATCTTCCGAACGCGAGAATCATGCTCAGGCTCGTGCGCGTAAAGCTGTGGCGCTTCGTCAGTTCTTCAAGTATCTTACAGTAAAGAAAATGTGGTTTGAAGTAAGTCCTGCACAGAATCTCGAACTTCCGTCTCCAAAGAAAACACTGCCCAAGCATCTTACTATCGAGCAAGCCACAGAACTGCTCAAAACCTGCTCTGATTTTAAGGATTGGAGCGACTACCGCGATTATTGCATTATAACATTCTTTCTTAACTGCGGAATGCGTTTATCGGAACTGGTCGGAATAAATGTAAACGATTTCATTTCAACAAGGGAAGGCGGCGTTCAGGTAAATCGGATCAAAGTTCTCGGTAAAGGCAGCAAAGAACGTATAATTTACCTTAATCCCGCCTGTGTTTCGGCATACAGCAACTACATAAAAGTCAGGCCGGATACGCGGGAAAAAGCACTGTTTATAAGCAAGCGCCTTACCCGTATCTCAAACAGACGTGTTGAGCAGATCATCGAGGAAAAGCTGAAACTCTCCGGACTTAGCGGAATGGGCTTTTCTGTGCATAAACTCCGCCATACCGCAGCTACCCTTATGTATCAGAACGGAGTCGATGTGCGTGCATTAAAGGAAGTTCTCGGTCACGAAAACCTTGATACAACGCAGATCTATACTCACGTTGCAAATGAACAGATACGAAACGCTATGAACATGAACCCGCTTGCTGATATAAAAAGCGCTCCCGTGAAAACGAGCAGTGATAATAATGACGATGAATAAATGATAAGAATATGGAACAAGGCAAAGTTATATTGATTATAATATCATGCTCACTGATGTTTCTTGCAGCAGTACCGTTTGTCATACGTCTTATAAGGCAGATAATTGCAGTCAAAAAAGGAACAGCGTATATTTCAGACAGAGTTCACAATGATAATGCCGGAAGACTTTTTATCGAATGGACAGACGTGAACGGCGAAAAACAAAAGAAGATATTCAATGTGATATGCAGGAATTATCGTTCATTGACCGTGGTAAAGATATACAGCTATGGCAAAATGTATTCGCTTGGAAAAATGTCCGTTTTATATGATATCTTCTCTGTCATGTTGTTCGTTGCCGCATCGGTGTATTTGAGTATTGTTACATTATTTTGAAAAAGCTCTTGATTTTTCTGCATAAATGTGATATAATAACATGAATTCACTTTAAAGTGTGACAAATTTCTGAAAGAAGGATACTAAAATGAATATTGCAGTTGTAGGTCTCGGACTTATAGGCGGCTCGTTCTGCAAAGCTCTCAAAAAGCATACATTCCATCATATAATGGGCATAGATACAAGCAAGGAGGCTATACAGAAAGCACTCGATTACGGTGCTATCGACGAGGAGATCACTCCAGACAGGCTTAATGAAGCCAATCTTACTATAATCTGCCTTTACCCGCAGGCAATAGTCAATTTCGTCAGGGATAATGCCGAAAAGTTCAAAAAAGGCGGTATCGTCATTGATTCCTGCGGCATAAAAGAGTATGTCGTGAAAGAATGCACACCCATACTTGATGCACAGGGAGTTATCTTCGTCGGCACTCACCCCATGGCAGGACGCGAGTTCTCCGGATTTGACTACTCCCAGGACGATCTGTTCAAGGGCGCAAGCTTCATTATCACTCCCACCGAAAACACCCCTCAGATAGCAGTCGATCTTCTTCAAACCCTTGCAGGAAGTATTGAATTCGGAAAAGCTGTGGTTTCTACACCTCAGAAGCATGATGAAGTCATAGCATATACTTCCCAGCTCGCTCATGTTGTATCGAACGCTTACGTCAAGAGCCCCACAATGCTCAATTATGACGGCTTCTCAGCAGGAAGCTTCCAGGATCTTACCCGTGTCGCAAAGCTCAACGAGTTCATGTGGTCGGAGCTTTTTATGTGCAACAAGACTGCCCTGCTCAACGAGATAAACTGCATACTCGAACATATAACCGAGTATCGTGACGCTATTGTGAACGAGGATACGGAAAAACTGACCGAGATACTCCGCAACGGACGAGAGCTTAAAGAAAAAAGCATCGAACTCTACAACAAGTAGGTGACATATGAGCAGATCAACCAAAATCGCATTCAGCGTCGCGTTCTGCGGTATCGTCACCGCTCTCGCAACAGTCTTCATGTTCATGAGCCTTATCCCGTCATTTGCATATGTAGTTCCCGCATTCGCCGGTATGGTCATCTGGACGATAAGCGAGCATATGAGCGTAAAATGGGCATATATGTGTTTTGCCGCGACTGCCCTGCTTTCATTTATGCTTATTCCCGAGCCGGAAGCCAATCTTTTCTTTGTTTTCTTTTTCGGCTACTACCCTACCCTGTGCATTCTTCTCGAAAAGATAAAAAACAAGCCTCTGCGTTTTATTGTAAAGCTTGCGATTTTCAACGCTGCGGTAGTCGCTGCATATAATATCCTTGTTATTCTTTTATCGGCGGAAGAGATGCTCGAAGGAATGGAGTTTCTTGGTGACCTTGCAGTTTATGTGTTCTGGGCAGGCGGAAATATCGCTTTCATAATATACGATATATGTATGAAAACGATCAAGGAAGCTTATATAAAGGTGATAAAACCGAAAGTCTCATCAAAGCTGAAATAAGCGAGTCATCTGAATTCGTGGCACGGAACAACAGTACAAAACGAAAACCCTGAAGCGGTCCTCGACTGCCTCAGGGTTTGATTTATTTCACGATAACGACTGCGTATCCGAAAGGCTCAACGCAAACGCTGCCGGTAGTTTCCATACCGTGAACAACGCTGAATGAGCGCATTCCCGCAAGCTCCTGTATGGTCATTGTGAGCTTTTTCTTCGACCTGTTGAGCACGATGACAGCTTTCTTGCCGAGATCTTTGTCCTCACGCTCGAATATCGCATGATCTGCGGTAACATCTACAAATCTGACGGTTCCCTTAGCAAAGACATCGTTCGCGCGTCTTATCCTGCCGAGTTCGCGTGTGAATGCAATAAGATCGTCGTTCTCACCGCCCCAGGGATAAGTACCGCGGTTGAACGGATCCTTGTAGCCTTCCTTTCCTGCCTCGTCCGCATAGTATATCGACGGAATGCCCGGGAGGAAGAACTGGAGCACCATTGCGCACTTCATAAGCACTATACCGTATGCGTACTGCTCATTGGAGAGCTGGTGCTGGGACTGCCACTCGCGCCCGTTCCAGCCCACATCTTCGCCGGCAAGACGTGTAATTGCACGCTCGGTGTCGTGGGTAGTAAGGAAGTTCATAAGGATATCGGTGCTCGGCTTCGGATAATGCTCAACAATGGTCATCACGCCGTCAACAAGAGTGCGGGGATCGCCGAACTTCACATAGTTGAGCACCGCTTCCTTGAACGGGTAGTTCATGACACTGTCAAGCTGACCGCCGATAAGATAGCGGCGGCGCACTCCGTAGCTTTCCTTATTCGTCGCGTCCTCCCAGACCTCACCGTATATAACGTACTCGTCGCCCTTTGACTTCACGGACTTGTTGAGGTTATCAATGAACTCGTCGGGAAGCTCGTCCGCAACGTCGAGTCTCCAGCCGGAAGCTCCGAGATCTATCCATTTCTGGAGAATACCGCCCTCGCCGCAGATATAATTCGTGTATGAGGGATTGTTTTCTATGACGTTCGGGAGCGTGGTTATGCCCCACCATGACTCGTACACGTTCGGGTACTGCGTCCAGCTGTACCATTCACGGTACGGGCTTTCGGGATCAAGGAACGCACCGGTCTTTTCACCGTAGCGTCCGAATTTGTTGAAGTAGATCGAGTCAGCACCGGTATGTGAGAAAACGCCGTCAAGGATTATGCGTATCCCCTTTTCTTTTGCAGTCCTGCAGAGATGCACAAAATCCTCCTCCGTACCGAGCAGAGGGTCTATCTTGGAATAGTCGGCTGTGCAGTAACGGTGATTTTCGTGAGACTCGAATATCGGGTTGAGATATATGACGTTGCAGCCAAGACTTGCGATGTAATCAAGCTTTTCTTCGATTCCTTTCAGGTCTCCGCCGAAATAGTCGTTATTGGTTATATGACCGTGGCTGTCCGGTTTCCAGTCCGGGATATCGTTCCAATTCGTATGTATCTTGCGGTCATAAGGCACATTGTTGTGTACAACGTTGCTCTTTGCAAAACGATCCGGGAATATCTGGTACATTATTCCGCCCTTGAGCCAGTCAGGAGTGGTCATGCCCTTCTCATAAACTGTGAGCTGGAAGAGATCGCCGTTGTCGATAACTCCCTCACTTGCACCGTTTTTCTTGATGTAGTGGCGGTTATGGTTGATAAGAAGCGAGAAATAGTAATGATGAAGTCCGAGGTCGTTTGGAGAATATATACCGCTGTATTCGGTAATACCGTCGATAGTATCCATTTTTTCGAGTTTTACGAAACGCTCTTTGAACCCGGGTCTGAACATGACCAGCATCGGCTCTTCCACCATGGTATCTTCGGGGAACTTTATCGTAAATCTGCATTCAACTCCCCTTTCTATCGCGCCGAAAGGACATTTATATTCCTCTTTGAAGCAGTCAAAAATCGGTTTCATTGTTATTCTCCTTATGTTTGAATTCTTATGTCAGAACGTGAGTTCTTCGCCGGTCTGCAGATACTGCAGCCGGTCTCCGAGACTCTGTTTCATAATGCCGTAGCCTGTAAGTCCCGTACAGTGACAGGTGTATATCGTGCCGGTGTCTATGGTCATGAGCTCGTTCACCGTCTTTTCGACATGATCTATCGAGCATGACAGCTTTCGGGTAGAGCTTCCCATCATGTGGAACCCGCCTATCACCGAAACGATATTTGTATTCGGGAACCGCCGCTTCACAGTCCTGAGCACATTGGTAATACCGCAGAGCGAACAGGGTGCAACGACGACTGCACCGGCATGACGGTCATTGTCGGGAAAGATCACATAAAACGACTCATGACCGAAATCATCGCGTATTATCCTGCCCTCATCTTTCATGAACAGATTCTTGTCCTCACAGTAGAACGAACTGTCCGGGTGTTCATTCGACATGGCGAAGAAACCGCTGTCGATCTGCTGGAAATTGTTATAGAGCACAAAGTTATCCGGGTGTTCGTCATGCAGATAACCGAATTTGTTCATGTGAACGCGGATAAGCGACTGCTTCAGGTAATAATCGTTCAGACAAGCTTTCTTCGCATATATCCGTATATTCTTGTTCTGCTTATATACTTCGTCAAGTCCTCCGGTGTGCGTATAGTAGTTGTGTGAGATCATAACGGCGGAGATCCCGGTAATATCTATCCCGAGACGCTTCGCATTGAACATGATCCTGTCCGAAGCTCCGGTATCTATAAGATAGCGTATGCCGGCATTCTCAACGTATAATGAGATGCCGTGTTCAACCTTCAGTTTTTCGGAAGCGCTTGTGTTTTCTATAAGTGCAACTATCCGCATTTTCCATACCTTCCGGTCATTTATTTTGTCATGAACTTCCTGATGTTTTCAAGCCTGTTGAGCGCATCATTCAGGGTTTTGTTCTTCTTTGCGAAGTGCAGCCTTATATATCGGTTTTCCGGCTCTTTAAAGAAGCTCGATCCGGGGACTGCACCGACCCCTACGCGCTCCGCAAGCTTTTCACAGAAATCAAGGTCGCTCTCATATCCGTACTCCGATATATCGAGCAGTATGTAATACGCTCCTTCGGGAACGGTATGCCGGATGCCTATATCATCAAGTCCTTTCAGGAACAGATCACGTTTTTCGGTGTACTCCGCCCTGAGCTGAACATAATAGTCGTCGGTAAATCCAAGCCCGGTGACTGCTGCTTCCTGAAGCGGTGCGGCAGCTCCCACAGTCAGAAAATCATGCACTTTTTTTGCTGTATCAATTATCTCCGGCGAGGCTATAACATATCCGAGCCTCCAGCCTGTGATCGAGTAGGTCTTTGAAAGCGAACTGCACTGGATCACACGTTCTCTCATGCCCGGAAGCGTGGATATATATGTATGCTTATGGGGTGCATAAACGATGTGTTCATATACCTCGTCGGTTATTATGAACGCATCATATTTTTTTGCAAGTTCAGCGATAGTTTCAAGCTCTTCGTAAGTAAAAACCTTTCCGCAGGGATTTGACGGATTGCATAGTATAAGAGCTTTCGGGTGCTGTCTGAATGCGGCTTCAAGCACATCTGCGTCAAAACGGAAATCCGGCGGGACAAGCGGAACATATATCGGCTCTGCGCCGGAAAGTATCGTATCCGCACCGTAGTTCTCATAGAACGGCGAAAAAACGATCACTTTGTCGCCGGGGTCGGTTACGCTCATCATAGCGGTCATCATAGCTTCCGTGCTTCCGCAGGTGACAACGATCTCTGCATTCGGGTCGATCTTCTGACCGGAGAAATGCTCGTACTTGCGGGCAAGTGCTTCACGGAAATTCTGTGCGCCCCAGGTTATGGAATACTGGTGAAAATCCTCATGAGCGACCGCCTCAAGCCTGCTGAGTATCTCTGCAGGCGGGTCAAAATCAGGAAATCCCTGTGAAAGATTGACTGCGCCGTATTTGTTTGATATGCGTGTCATGCGGCGGATAACCGAATCGGTAAATCCCGCAGTTCTTTTTGAGAGTGAAGGCATAGAACTTTCCCCTTTTTGTCAGATTTCGTCATCATCGTCATCGAGCCGAACCCGTCTCAGCAGCGGACTTGCCTTAGACGGTCCGAAAAGTGCGTCCATGACGTGCTTGGTCTTGTGCGAAACGGGAAGCCCGTCCGAATCCAGCAGGTTCTCCTCCCGTGAAAATCCGTCGTCCCGTGTGATACCTTCAAGTATCTGTGAGAAATCGGCTTTTCCGTCCTGTTCATCATTCGTGATACCGGTGCCGTCGGCGCTGTAGCTCTTGTAAGCTGCAAAAACGTTCGCCGGAGCTGGCTGGGGTGCAGGCTGTTCAACAAGCTCCTCAGCAGAGATCTGACCGTCAACTTCTTCCTCGGTGTCCTGACGTCTGCGGTCATATTTTTCGATAGTCTGGCGGAGCTTCTCGTATGGCGACGGTTCTATATAGTCATTGTTTTCCTTGGACTCAAAAATGCTGTTGCGTTTTGGGATAAAAACCTTTACGTCCTCTTCCTGTTCCATTATCGGATCGTTATAGCTTCGTCCGTAAGATCTGTTATTATCCCGCGGTTCGGGCTTTCTTCCGCCTTCAACGGCAGCCCGGCGCTCCTCATCACGATCCTGTTTTACCCGTGAAACGAATGAAGTGCCCCGGTTCTCATCTCCGTTCGGGATCACCACAGCCCGTGACTTCTTCGCAAACTCCTGTGCCTGCGGCGAACCGCTCTTTATTATGCGTGATGCGGGAGCAGTTCTCGGCTGGGCAGGCTGATAGAACTGGTTAAACCCGCCGTTTGCTGCAACGGGCTGCTGAGCGTAATTGCTGACATTGGAATAACCCTGACGCGCTGCCGCAAATCCCTGTGCTGCCACCTGCTGTGCGGCATTGTTGTCCGTGTACTGTGACGGATAGCTGTAAGCCTGTTTTCCTGCAGGATCATAGTTCGGGTATGACTGCTGAGGGAACTGATAAGGGCGGGGCTGCTGAGCGGACTGATTTTTAGCCTTGTCCGCCGCGAAAAGCTTCCTTACGGCTTCCATTGCAGCCTTTTCGGATTCCGCAAGAGTTGAGGTGTTGGGTGACGGCGAGATCGATGCGGCGGCAGCTTCCCTGTCAACTTTCTCAAAGACGAACTTCTTTATCTGCTTACCGTTCTCGGTCATCTCTACGGGTTCATCAACTTCTTCTCTGACCGTCTCTTCTTCTTTCTTTTCAAAGATCGCAGTCCGCTTCTTGGACGCGAACTCATCTCCGCGTGAGAGCTCGATAAACTCATTCAGCTGTTTTTCGCCGGCTTCACCGAGTAGGATATCATCTTTCAGCCGCAGCTCCTTCTGATACCATATCGAGAAGTCTCTCTGTGTCATATCCACGTTTACTCTCGCTGCCATTTCCTTGTACAGCGCGTCCATTTTTGCCGTGACAGTCTCCTTGTCAACATAAACTATCTTCGGCTCGTCTTTGTCGTGGTCTTCATCGTCCGTTGCGATGACCGCAGCCGATGCTGCCACCGCTTCCGCGAGTTCCGGATCGTCTATCTTCATAAGCTCAAGACAGGTGCCGCCCTCGCGCTGGATCCTGCTGCAGTAATCAAAGTCGTACTCTTCATCGCGTATGTAGTAATCTCCGCATCTTGCGCATTTCTGCAGATACGCGCCGCTTTGGGCGGAGACATCTATCTCAAGATCTATGATAGCCTTGAAAGAGCCGGGAACATAAACATACTGCGGGACAGACGAGAGGGATTTGATTATGGTCTTGGCCATGCTGTCGTTTTTATCGGGGATATAATTCTTTATGGACGAGAAGGCGTCCATTGCGATCTTATCGGTAAGTTCGGGGTTTTTACGAGAACGATACCCGTCCTTATACTCGATGTTTTTGAGCTGATTTCTGGCGATCTCTTTTGCTGCGCTGTTCATGACGAACGGCGAATTGGGCAGTCTCCCGGCGGAGAAAACACCCACGGAGGCTATCTCCGATATCGGGAAGCCTTGTTCGTTCGCCGCGACATTGAAGAGCAGATCGAAGTAGTTTGCTCTCGATACCGCCTGCATAGGCGAAGATATCTTGATGCCGAACACGAAATCAGACTTTACACGGGCATACTCCTGCATTTTGAGCAGATTTGTCCATTCGTTTATCGCCTTGTTGTATCTGTATTCGGACAAGCGCCCGAAAATTGCTTTCTCAAAGGGATTGCGGCATTTTATAAAACTCTGCCAAAGTGTATTCACGCTGATCTCGCTCTGTTTGCAGAGATAATCTATCCAGCAATCAACAACGATCTTCTCAAAGGTCGTCCTCATATTCTGCTCGTAATACTTGTGACAGCCCGAAATAGAGTTCCTGATGGAATAAACATCATCGACATTGTATTCGCCGGTCCTTGCGGCAAGTCTGCACAGATCGGTGCAGTGCTCAAGGAAAAGCGAAAAATCATATCTGCAGAAATTCATAAGATTGCTCGGGTAGAACAATGTGTAGATATCATCAGAATTTTTTCCGGCTATATTAAGCTGACGAGGCATAAAGAGGCTCACCTTCCTTTCGTTTACGGATCGGTATCATTCATACAGCAGATCTTCGTCCGGCTCGACAACTACCGCAACTGCGGGCGTTGTCTCCGCGGTGCCGAAGTATTCTTCATTTCCGAAGTCATGTACTTCAAAGTATGTCGGTTCTTCCGCGGAAGACTCTTCTTCCTCTTCCTTGGGATTGTTTCTGAGTTCTTCCGCCTGCCTGAACATATCTGTTATGTTCTTGGCTCTTCCGTCAATATAAAGCTCGTTGTTATTGAGCCATTTATAGACCACATGAGACTGATCCATGGTTACAAGGACTTTCTGGCTGTAAAGATGCTTGTAGCAGTTCAGATACGGGAGCTTTATATCGTCTTCCGTCTTTTCGATGTAGTATGTTGTGAGACTTCTTTCGTTGCCTGCATCATCGACATACATCACAACGCGGTAAGACTTGTCGGGAGAATAGGTGTACTCTGAGGAACGTTTGGTGATGTCACATTCCGTGATCTGGAGAAGGGTCTGCATAGTCAGGTTGAAATGCAGCATCGTAAGGTACACGAGAGTACCGACAACGAACATGAGCAGATACACCGTCCCGAGGATCGTCTTGAATGTCTCGTTCGTAGCCGCGGCAAGGAACGTGAATGCGCATATCACCACCGGCGGTACTATAAGATACCACTGACCGAATGCGATTATAAGCAGAACAAACGCAACAAGCGGCGCTATGCATACGGAGATCCTTGTAAGTACCTGATGCCTTGTATAGAACATTATCCCCGCAAAAACGAAGTTGACAAGGATATAGAGGAGAAAGAGCGGTACATCATTCACAGGCTCAAGGTAATATGCAAACGAAAGCCAGTCGATATAGGCGATAAAAACCGGAAGTCCGAGTGAAAGCACGGAAACACCGAGCTTTACCCACTTGTTCCTTAAAATGTCAAGAACTTTATCCATTATTTACCTTTCTTTTTTTAAGTAAAAATATCTGGACGCAAATAGCCAATATATCTTATATTCTACACCAAAACGAGCAAAATTTCAATAGAAAAAGTGAATTTTTTATAAAATACCAAAAAAAAGCGGCAATTTTCCACATTCGTTCACAAATTCCGTTATGCTGAACAAAATGGTTGGTTATAATTATCAGTTGGAAACGTTCACAAAAAAATAAATTTGTCTAAAACAAGGAAATTGCGGAAATATAATGAAATAAAGCGCCGGATATGGTATAATGATATCAATGAAAGCAAAGGAGCGGAACCCGATATGAATATTGCAATTGCCCAGTCCGGAGGTCCGACGTGTGCCATTAACGCGTCACTTGTAGGCGCATTCGCCGAAGCACTGAAAACTCCTGATATTGACGCAGTTTTCGGCTCGATCAACGGCATCGAGGGGATTATAAACAATAACCTGATCGACCTCAAAAACTTTATCCGCACTAACGACGACATGGAGCTCCTGAAACAGACCCCTTCCACTGTCCTCGGTTCCTGCAGATACAAGCTCCCCGATATGGAAACGGACAGCACCGTATATGAACAGATAATGAGCTGTTTCCGCAAACACGATATCCGCGCATTCTTCTACATAGGCGGAAACGATTCTATGGATACGGTCATGAAGTTGTCGGCTTATGCACAGGAGCATAACGAAAATGTGCGCATCATCGGTATTCCCAAGACCATAGACAATGACCTCTGTGCTACCGACCACACTCCGGGCTTCGGTTCCGCCGCAAAATATGTTGCCACCACAGTCCAGGAGATCGTCTGCGACAGCTCGGTCTATAGCGTCGAATCCGTTACCATAATAGAGATCATGGGACGTCACGCGGGCTGGCTCACAGCTTCGACCTGCGTTATACGCGCAAACGGGGTCAATGCACCGCACCTTATTTACCTGCCCGAAGGCAATTTCAGCACAGAGCGGTTCCTTGAAGATGTAAAGCGTGAACAGGCAAAGCACAAAGCCGTTGTTATTGCAGTCTCCGAGGGCATCGAGCTTGACGATGAGAGCTGCCGGTCGGGAGTTACCGACAACTTCGGTCACAAGTACCTGTCCGGTGTCGGTAAACAGCTCGAAAACCTTGTGCGTGAGAGATTCGGCTGTAAGGTGCGCTCCATAGAACTGAATGTTATGCAGCGCTGTTCATCTCACCTCTGCTCAAAGACCGATATTGACGAGGCTTTTGCCATAGGTGCAGCCGGGGTCCGTGCCGCGCTCGCAGGAGAGACCGGTAAAACTATGGTATTCAAGCGCATCAGCGATGTTCCCTACATTATCGACATCGTATCCGTCCCCGCTTCCGAGACTGCAAACAAAGAGAAGATGCTGCCGAAGGAGTGGATCACTCCGGACGGAACAAACGTAAACGAACAGGCTCTGCGCTACTTTCTGCCGCTCATTCAGGGCGAAAACGTTCTCCGTATGCGCAACGGTATGCCCGAGCACTTCAAGATAAAGGAAGAAGTGCTGAAATAATGGCAAGAATTGAATGTAAGTGCGGTCAGATAATTTGGAACGGAGAAACCCCAAACGATATAGAGTTCTGGGCATATTCCGACCGGACAATGGACAGCATACTCATGTCGGACAGCGTATCATCGCCGGATTTTTCGGCCAATGCCGATTATAATGTATGGTTGTGCCCGCTGTGCAGACGGCTGTACATATTCAAAGGAAAGGACAATGTACCGCTGTATGTTTACACTCCCGAAGAAAACTGAAGATTTCAGCGAGATACGCGTCTATATCTGCTCTCACCTTTCCGAAAGCCGGATACCCATTGATGATATAATAACTCCCGACGTACTGTTCACAGATATCTTTGATAGGTACAACTGCATTTATATTTACAGACGAAAAAAGAAATACTATCTGAAAGTTGTTACAAATTATCGCTCGGAAGAAACCACTCACAAGTTCACCGACCTCGATGAACTGACATACGGACTTGTTTCACTCCAAATTATGCGAAAGGCATACCGTGAAAACAAACTTCATCATAAAGAGGCTTATCTTGAGTATATGAAAGAAGTCGATGAAGCGTATTACAACCGCGCCGCCGAGGAATGGGAACGAACACATATATAATTCAATAGTGACATAGAAAACTCCCGGAATTGGTTTTCCGGGAGTTTTTGTTTATACAGGCATTACCTTATTTGCTTTGTCGGCGTGGACGGCGTCAATGCCGTTCTGCTTGTCGCGGCGCTTCTCGAAGAACTTCTCCGCTACCTGACCGAACATCGCGTAACTGAGAACATCCTCGTCCTGCTGAGCCCACTTTGCAGCCTCGGCTTTGAGCTTTTCGAGCTCAGGTTCAATGAGGTCTGCGGGACGGCAGTCTATCGGCTTCTCGTCACCGAGTATCTTCTTGCGGAACTCGGGGTCGATAGGTGCAGGTGTCTTACCGTATTCTCCCTTTACAAGACCCTTGAATTCCTTTGTGACTGTCTTGTAGCGCTCACCCATAATTACGTTGAACACTGCCTGTGTGCCGACGATCTGTGAGGTCGGAGTTACCAGCGGCGGGTAGCCCGCGTCTTTTCTTACACGCGGAACTTCCTGCAATACTTCGTCGAACTTGTCGGATTTGCCCGCCTGTTTGAGCTGTGAAAGCAGGTTGGAGAGCATTCCGCCGGGTACCTGATAAATGAGAGCGTTTGCATCGACAGCAAGCATCTTCGGGTCGAGCAGACCGCTGTCAAGGTACTTCTTGCGGAGTTCCATGAAGTACGGACGAAGCTCTGTGAGCTGTTTAAGGTCGAGACCTGTGTCATAAGGCGTTCCCTGGAGTGCTGCTACCATTGACTCGGTAGGCGCATGGGAAGTACCGTTCGCAAGCGGAGACATTGCCGTATCTATCGCGTCAACTCCCGCTTCAATGCCCTTTAACAGACACATGGAAGCAAGACCCGAGGTATAGTGCGTGTGGAGCTGGATCGGTATCTTTACGTTGGCTTTCAGAGCCTTTACAAGCTCCTCTGTGCGGTAAGGCGTGAGAAGCGCAGCCATATCCTTGATGCAGATAGAATCTGCGCCGCATTCCTCGATCTGCTTTGCATAGTTTACATAATAATCTGTAGTGAATATCTCACCGAGTGTGTAGGAAATCGCGATCTGTGCATGAGCGCCCTCTTTTTTTGCAGCCTTTACAGCGGTCTGGAGGTTGCGCACGTCGTTGAGCGCGTCAAAAATTCGGATTATGTCGATACCGTTGGCAACCGACTTCTGCACAAAATATTCGAGGACGTCATCAGCATAGTGACGATATCCGAGCATATTCTGCCCGCGGAAAAGCATCTGGAGCTTAGTATTCGGCATCTCGCGGCGAAGTATACGGAGTCTCTCCCACGGATCCTCATTGAGGAAGCGCAGACAGGAGTCGAAAGTAGCACCGCCCCAGCACTCTACCGAGTAAAACCCGCACTTATCCATTGCGCTGAGTATCGGAAGCATCTCCGGAGTTGACATACGGGTGGCGATAAGAGACTGGTGCGCGTCACGGAGAACCGTTTCTGTTATCTTGACTTTAGCCATTTCAAACAAGTCCTTTCCTTATGCGTTGATAGTGGCGATCACGGTTCCCGTGTTCACGGAGTCGCCCTTGGATACGTTGATGGAAGCGATAGTGCCTTCGCAGGGCGCAGGTATTGCATTCTCCATCTTCATAGCCTCAACGATAACTATATCGTCACCGTTCTTGACCTTGTCGCCGACCTTTGCCTTTACGTCAACAACAGTTCCGGGCATAGGAGCCTCGACCTTTATACCGCCCTGTGCACCGGCGGGAGCTGCCTTGGGAGCAGCAGGCTTTGCAGCCTTTGGAGCGGGAGCTGCAGCGGCAGGAGCTTCTGCTCCGGCTTCGAGCTCTTCCACCGATACGTCGTATGCGTTTCCGTTTACGGTAATACTATATCTTTTCATCGTTTATGTCTTCCTTTCCGGTCATCAATATACAAAGTTTATATGCTTTCTCTGCGGGCTGTGTACTCGCTTGCCTTCAAACACATCTATGGACGAGAGAATTGCGGTTCTTGTATCCGCAGGATCTATGACCCTGTCAACACTGCCGTTTGCCGCAAGAGTGAACACGCTTGCTTCATTATCCTTATATTCCTGAACGAGCGCAGATTCATTGGTGCCGTCGAGCTCATCGCCTTTGAGGAATATCACCGCGGCCTTGGGGTCGCAGGCTGAGATAACGCTGTTCTCATACGCAAGGACGATGTCGCTTGCAGGAGCGATCGCGCAGTATGCCGAACCGTAAGCCTTATCTGTAACGAGGGTGATCTTGGCTGTGGTGGCGCTTGCATATACCTGAGCAAGCTTTGCCGCGTCTCTTACCGATCCTGCAAGCTCAGCAGCCTGAGTGCCGCCGATACCCGCACTGTTAAGAAGCGTCACTACGGGGATAGAGAACGCGTCGCAGAATGAAACGAAACGGGCGATCTTTGCGCAGTCAGCTGCTGAAAGCTTTTCATCGGTCTTGTCTGTGGCTACAAATCCTACCGTCTTCCAGCTCATGCTGCCGAGCGCGGTGTAAGATGCAGAACCGAAGTCCTTGTACAGCTCGATAACGCTGTTCTTGTCGGCAATAGCCTTTACCGCAGCATCAGCCTTCATGCCTGCTGTGATATCCGCGTCGTTTTCTGCGTAGTAGTCATTTCCGGAAAGTTCAAGGTTGTTGGCGGGAAGAATACGGATAAGCTTCTTTGCTTCCTCTATCGCAGCCTTGTCGTCCTTGACGACAACAGCGGCGGTACCCGACTTTGCCGCATTTTCCGAAGTTCCGGCACCTTTCAGGCTTTCGTCTTCGGAAACGAAAGGCGCGGTCATGAAGAATTCGGACTTTTCCGTCATAACAACGAAGTCCGCCATACCCGCGATCATTGCCGCAGTACCCGCACAGAGACCTGCGACCACCGATACCTGCGGAACAACGCCCGAAAGCTTTGCAGCCGCTCCCGCTATGTACGCATAAGCATTGAGCATAGCAGCGCCTTCTGCAATATCGCCGCCCTTGCTGTCGTAGATGCCGACAACGGGCGAGCCGTTCTTGACTGCCATATCATAAAGCTTCACGAGCTTTGCTGCGGCTGTGCTGTTCACAGCGCCGCCCTTTACCGAAATATCCTGTGAGAATGCGTAAACGGTCGCTCCGTCAATAAGACCGTAGCCGGTCACAACGCTTGCTGTCTCTCCGCCGGAGCCTACAAATTTGCCTGTTTCAACGAAGCTGTCGTCATCGAAAAGCTGCACAAGACGTGCTCTTGCCTTGCTTTCCGCAGCGGACTGCTCCATTTCAGCCAATGTTTTTCTTGCCACCTTGGAATTTCCTCCTGTATCAACGAGGGTTTTTGCTCCCTCAAAATTTGCCATTCTATATTATACTACAATTCATCAGAAAAAACAAGTCTTTTTGAGAATTTTTTAACACGATGCTGTAAGCTCTATATGATTTCCATCGCTGTCAACGATCTCGGCGACCCAATTGCCTTTAATTTTCGTCAGCGGAAAGCATATCTCCATACCGGACATCTTGTGCTCCAGCACTTCCCTGCTTTCAAACGATATGCTCGGCAGGCAATTGCTCCCGAAGCTGTGTTCCTCGTTCATTTTATCATAGGCGAACAGTCCGAAACGAAATCCGTTCACGTCGAAAACGCTGTAAACCTCGTCACGCTCGGTGACAGACTGCTCAAAGAGCGCTTCATAAAAACGTATCGCCCTGTCCATGTCTTTAACGCAGATATACAGAGAGTTAATTCTTATCTTCATGGTCGTGCTCCAAAAGCTCGAAATCTATCATTCCTCCGCCGACATCTGCCGCAACACACTTCACCCGGACTGCATCGCCTATGGTATATGCGGTATTTGTGAAAGTCTCAACAAGCGAGATATCGTTTGTAAGCTCATACGTCCCCGCGGGAAGCGTCATCGTATCTACCCTGCCCTCAACGGTATTCGGAAGCTCTACAAAGAAACCGTTTCCGGTAACTCCGGAGATAAAGCCGTCAAATTCCTCACCGATGTGGTTCTTCATGTACTCCGCCATGTAGAACTTGTCGCAGTCCCGTTCGGCTGCAACAGCTATAAGCTCGGTGATACTCGCGCGGTAAGCCTGCTCATGAGCAAATTTCTCGTACTTCTTTATGAGCTTGTCCGCAGGCATTCCCGCCACAGCGTCGGTAAGAATGCGGTGTATCGAGAAGTCGGCAAGACGGCGTATCGGAGAGGTGAAGTGGCTGTATTCTTTCAGTACGAGCCCGTAGTGCCCGAGAGGCTCTTCGCTGTACTTCGCTTTCATCATCGAACGCAGCACGAGGTTGTTGACAACCGGGGCTTTCGGATCGTCCTTCACCCGCTCAAGCACAGCCGAAAGATCGCCAGCCGTACTTTTTTCGTTTATACCGAGATTGTCAAATCCGAGGTTCACCAGCATTTCCGAAAGTTTCATGAGCTTATCTGTATCGGGGCTTTCGTGAACGCGGTAAACAAACGGGAATTCCTTCTCCATAGCAAGTTTCGCCGCACAGCCGTTGGCGCACAGCATGAACTCCTCGATCATGCGCTCCGCAAATCCGCGTGTTCGCTCTTTTATGTCTGTGCAGATACCGTCGTCATTGCAGATTATCTTGCTTTCCTTCGAGTCAATGTCCGGAGCGCCCCTGCTCTCGCGGTTCTTTATGAGCACTTCCGTCAGCGTGCGCATTACGGGAAGCTGTGCGGATACTTCGGCGTACTTACGCTTTATGTCCTCGTCCGCAGTATCGTCGAGGAGCGCGTTCACCTCACTGTAAACACCCTTGACCCGTGAGCGGATAACAGTCTTCGCAAACCGGAACTTTGTGATCTCGCCGCTTGCGGCAATGTCCATTATGCAGGAAAAAGCAAGCCTGTCCTCATTCGGATTGAGTGAACAAACCCCGTTGGAGAGCTCTTTCGGGAGCATCGGTATAACTCTGTCGGCAATGTAGATGCTCGTTCCGCGGTCGTGTGCAGTCTTGTCGAGCGCAGTCCCTTTTCGGACGTAATGCGATACATCGGCTATATGCACACCGAGGCGGTAACCGTTTTCCGTGCGTTCTATGCTCACGGCATCGTCGATATCCTTTGTATCGGCGCCGTCGATCGTGAATATCGGATAACCGCGAAGATCCTCGCGCTTTGCAGCTTCCGCCGGGTCGACCCCGGCTTTTCCGATCTTTTCCGCTTCCGCGAGAGCTTCATCGGAAAAAGCGACTGCGATGCCCTTTTCGTCAATATATGCATCTACCGAGCATTTCGCGTACTCGGAACTGCCGTAAATGCTTACAATATCGACGGTTATATCGCTGTGGTGATCGGCGCGCTCGTGAATGCTGTAGCGCACCTTGTCGCCCTCTTTTATGTCATTTCCGTTCCAGTTCACGATAAACAGCGGCACTGAATAAAAACCGTCCGGTCTGAGCCTGAGCTTGTTATTGTCGCGTATTACCGTACCGGTCATCACGCCGCCGTTTTCTTCCGTAACAAGAACGACCTTTGCGGTATCGGAATCATGATCTTCGTCGGCATACTCGGAAACAAACGCAAGAACACGGTCTCCGGGAACTGCACCGAGCATATCCCTGCCACGGACGAACAGTTCCTCTTCCGAGTTGTCTTTCCTTATAAACCCGTGTGTACGGGCGAGCTTAACAACAGTCCCGTTGAAGTACCGGCTTGCGCCTTTGAGAATGTAATGACCCTTGGAGTGGTAGATTATACCGTCCTTTTCCAGCGCGGAAACGACGCCCATTACGCGCTTTCTGTCCTTTTTTGCAGTCCCCAGCGCGGTAAGTATCGCACCTTCTGTGAGTCCCTCTTTTTTCTTGGGAAGAAGGGCTTCTATGATCTTTTTTCTGTATAAAAACTTCATCGGTTACCTCAAATAATATTCATACTACGTTTCAGATGCGTTCACAACGGCCTTGTAAACACTGATATCACTTTCCGAAAAGCCGCCTGTCCATTTCCTCCACTGTAACCGGCTTTTCAACAATAAGTCCGGGCTTTCCGCCCTTTTTTCCGCTTACAAGCACAAGATATGGCTTTGTCGAAGTATCCCTGTGATGCGCGAACCGCATTACTTTCGGCTCGATGCCGTATTTGCGCATAAGGCAGAAGATATCGGCAAGCCTTTCCGGAAGGTGGCACATCTTCAGATAACCTCCGTATTTGAGCAGTTTTGAAGCTGCACATACGACACTTTCCAGATCACAAAGCAGCTCATGACGCGCATTTGCCTGTGCCGGTGACAAACGTTCCTCACCGGAACCCGACTTATAGTATGGCGGATTTACCGTAACGAGCGATATTCCACCGTACGGCACGGCCGAAAGCTCATCATCTTTGGTAAGGTCTGCATGAACGGGAATAAACCTGTCCGATATGCTGTTTTTCTCAACGGTCATCTTCATTAAAGCCGCAGCCTCGTCCTGTATTTCGACCGCATAGGCTTTTGCGGGAGCTTTCCCCCATGCAAAGAAGAGCATAGGTATTATCCCGCACCCGCTGCAGAGATCGCAGACAACATCTTTCGCAGACGGTTTTGCAAACTCAGCCAGCAGCAAAGCGTCGGTACCGAACCTGTGATCGGCGCTCACATAGATATCATGCCCGAAAAGATCGAAAATCTCTGTCTCCATAAGCGCTCCTATTCTATAACAGCCCATTCGTCATCTTCATCAAGGCTGTCCGCCGGAAGCGTGATGACAGACGGGAGCGTGTATGTCGATACGATCGGAGTACGCTCCGTGGTTGTGGAAGATGATACCGGCGCAGTGGTGATCTCCGGCGTTGTCTCGGATGAAGCCGTGGTCTTTTCGGGAATAAGAGTATCTTTCTCAGATTCGAGCTCTTTCTCGTCAATATCCTGGGAAACCATATACGCCGACGCTCTTTCGCCGTAAGCATAGAGCCTCAGATCCCCGCATTCCGCTACGAGCAGGAACGGAGTACGGCTGTTCTCAAGGGCAGAAACGTCCTCATTCGCTCTGACGGCGAGGAAACTGTTTTCGGGAACGGATTCTATGTCATAAGTCACCCTGACGTTTACGTTTCGGTTAAGGAACTGGAGCATCAGGGCGTTATGACGGCTTATGTTATATGCCGTTATCGCCGGAGCGCCGTTCTGATTGTAAACGTGCTCAGAAAGCTCGGAAACGGAAGCGTTCTTTTCCACAGATTCGTTTGCACAGATAGGGAGATAGACTGCGGATATGAACACAAGTGAATATACCGTTATCGCTGTCATGAGCGTTGATATTATGACAGACCTATACCTCTTTGTGCAGCTTATGACCACAAGAAGCACGCCCATAACGCAGAATGTCATTGACATAGTAAGGAAAAGGCTGTCAAAATTGAGCAGCTCCCTGCTGGCTGCACCGACCCGGAGCGGGTAAAGACCGAGCACGGGAGCGATACGCGTTGAAGCGGATTCAAGTATCACCGGCACCGCAGAAGCTATGAACGCAGTATAAATTACACCGAGGACAGCCGCCGCGCCAAGTATCTTGTTCACACTTATCGAATGAGTGAACAGCATTATGAGCACGAAAACAAGCGCGAACGGAAGCACGCCGTCAATAAATCTGCCGAACATCATAGTGTCCTGATATACGCCGTATCCGTCGCTTGAGAAGCGGTAGAAAGTGCTGAAAATAATAGTGAAAATGACCGTGAACACAGAGAAGAATGAAAAGACCGAAAGCTCAAGCTCATAGGTCTGGGGATCTTTCTTATGCTTGTGCTTTATGCAGGCCGAAAGTACCGCGGCAAAAAGGCAGAACGAGACCGCGCCGAGTCCCCATGTTGCAGCAGCGTAATAATACATCTGCGAACTCAGTGTCTCGGCAAACCGTACAAATCCGTCTCCGAACATATTTTTCCCGAATTCCGCAAAGAAGTTCGCAAGGGTGTTTTTAAGCAGAGACGCATCTTCCGCGCACCACAGATACCGCTGGAGAACGGCCGAAACTGCGGCAACACCGGAGATCGTCATGATAAGGGACGTGAAGTACCCCACGAAATTCACAAGTTTCTTGCCGAAGAATATCCTTTCAAGAACAAGCGAAAGCACAAGAGCCGCGATGACTGCAATAAGTCTTGTGTGTGCGGCCACAGAAAGTCCGCATACCAACCCCGTGAGCAGGGACATGAAAAACCTCGACGTCTTGTTCCTGCAATCTCCGCACCTGAATACGAGCCATATTATCAGCCACGGAAGCACTATGGACACAGTTTCTGTCCACGCGAACTTCGTATGCGCATAATAACAGCAGAATCCGCCCGCCGCAAACGCAGTTATGAGGCATTTCCAGATCTTTCCCGTTCTCATGCGGTATGAGAGTGAATACGCTATCAATGGTACTATGCTTATCATAACGGAGTTTATGAACAGCATAGCTTTGTACTGGAGCGAAGGGTCGTCAAAAAGTATCACTGCCGGCGTGTAGATGAGACCCTGAAGAAATCCGTAGTAATAATCCACGGATACCATAACGCCGGCCCAGCTTCGTCCGGCAAAGAAATCGGCAACTGCTATCACAGAAAGCTCGTTGGGATCGACGGCGGGATATGTCATTCCGAAACCGCCTATGAAGTGAAGCAGGAAGAAAATGATGAAGAGCGGCGGATATACTGCTTTATTGCCGTATCTGGCATAAATAGCCCTCAGCTTTTCGTAGATCAGCGCTCTCCACCTCTTTTCTTGATCGTTTTGGTCATGACATCATTCCCGATGCCGATATGAACAGGTTTAGCAGGTACACCAGTGCAAATATCAGACTGAGACCACCGAGAACATACATGAAACGCGGATTTCCGCTTTTTTCGAGTGCCGCGTAATACACATCGGAGGGTTCGTCCTTGTATTGTTCGCGGATCGAAAGTATCTTGCTCACGCTCCAGCGCATATAGATGTAGTCGTTGAAAAGCAGCAGAGCTACCCGCATGAACAGCATTATATAGTAGGTTATGTTCGCAAGCGTGATCATCGGCAATCCGGGAGCTCCGGGCTCCGCATTCCCCATCTGCATAAGCTGGAGGATAAGCGTCGGCACCATGAGTACGAAAGTCGCCAGCGTCAGCAGCACGGCCGGTCCGATCATTCTCCTGTAGAAGTGATAAAGCGGCATGAAGAACCACGCGGAGATGTTGAGGGAAATGACCTTTCCGCTGTTCGCCATGTTCATGAACACGGCGAAAAAACGAGGTGTACTTATATTGTTGATGCCGAGAAAATGCACGAGTTCACTCTGCTTTACACCACGGCAGGTAAGCTCTTCCCCGTCATCTGCGGAGCGTATGGGCTTCTGCATTATCATGTCCGAGAAGTTGTCGAACATCATATCGTTCATTGGATCCGGCTCGTTTTGCTTTTCCTTTTCTTCTTCGATCCGGCTGTGCTCTTTTTCCCAGTCATACCCTTCCGCGTGACGGGCTTCATTCGGGCAGACCGGCTCGGCTTCCCAGCAGGTCTTGTGGACAGGAGTGCCGCATACCGGGCAATATACCTTTTCCTCTCCGTTGTCGAGATCGTTGCCGCACCTGTCGCAGACAGGCTTTGTATTTGCACGTTTCATACGAATACTGCCGGTGAAATACGGTCTTGGCGTATGCTCCGCCTCATAAGGGCATCTGTGAGTCAGATTATAGCACATTCTGTGCATTGCAGCCCCGCAGTCGGGACAGTAAACACGCTCATCGTTTTCCTCGAACGGACGTCCGCAGATCTCACAGCCGTTACCGTCGGGAAAACGCCTTCCGTTCTGCATATTAACGCCGTCTTCGCTGCCGCTGCTTCCATTCCCGCCGCTTTCGGTTGAGATAAAACTTATCTCTTCCCTGCAGACGGGACATCTTTCCTTTATCTCGTAGCAGTCTCTGTGCATAGGCGCTCCGCAATCGGGACAATATATCTTTTCATCGTCGCCGCTGAAACCGTCTCCGCATACGGCACATTTCTCGTATTTATCCATTGTAATTCCTTTCACAGAAACAATATTCAATGCATTATCGGTATTATTATACCACAATTGGCGGAATTTTGCAATACCATAAAGACAAATAGTGTCACTGCCTGTTCCGGGAGCAGTGACACCATATGTACGCACTATGCCTTTTCTCTCACGATACCGTGTTCTTTCCAGCGTCCGCCGCGGTATCGTATGTAGCTCATGAGCCCTGTGATGAACCATGTAAGTCCGGAAGTAGCCCAGACAGCCCAGCATCCTATCTCGGGGACGGAAGCAAGTATGGTTGCAAAGCCTATTCTTCCTATGACCTCCACAAAGCCGTTTATCATCGCGTAGTTCACGTCTCCGGCTCCGTTGAGCAGACCTCGTGTGACGTGTATCGTACCGAGGAACAGGTAGAAGCAGGACGAGAGCCGGAGCGCGGTCTCGCCTATCGCTATTACTTCGGCATCGTTTACGAAAAAGCCGACTATAGCCCCGCTGAACAGCATGAACACTCCGAGCATCAGCACGGAAAAACCTGCCATAGCCAGCATAGAGCGTCTGTATCCTCTTATGCAGCGGTCAAGCAAACCCGCGCCGAGATTTTGTCCGGTAAAAGTGGACAGCGCCGTGCTCAGCGAGAAGAACGGCTGCTGGATAAGCTGCTCAACGCGCATTGTAGCGGTATATGTAGCTATGACCGTATCGCCGAAAGTGTTTGCTGTCCTCTGGAGATATATCATGGACACCGAAATGAACGCATTCTGAAGAGCTATAGGAACGCCCTTGGAAATACAGTTCATCGCCGTCTTCATGTCAAAAACAGCGTGTTCCCGACGGAAGCGGAACTGAGGGAATTTTATGAAAGCGAATATAATGCAGCCAGCAGCGGAAACTCCCTGTGCAATTATCGTAGCGAGGGCTGCGCCGCCCACACCCATTCCGAATACGATCACAAAGATAAGGTCAAGGGCTACATTGAGTACGCTTGCCACGATCAGGAAGATGAGCGGAACACTCGAATTTCCCAGAGAGCGCATTACCGCATTTATCCAGTTGTACGCGGCTACTGCCACAGTACCCGCGCAGGCTATGCGCATATACCCCACAGCATCGTCAAAGATCGTCTCCGGCGTTTCGAGAAGATGCAGAAGCGAAGGCGCAAGCACCACCGACAGCGCCGTTAGCACCACGCCGAAGACCGCAACAACATATGACGAGTTTGTTATGAGCTTTTTTACATAATCCTCGTTTCCCGCACCGAAATGCTGGGCAATAAGTATGCCCGTGCCGAGGGAAAGTCCTATGCATAAGGTATAGAAAAGGAATGTTATGGAACCGGTAGCGCCGACTGCGGCAAGAGCATTCTTGCCAAGATACTGTCCGACAATAACAGAATCCACTATATTGTAGAATTGCTGGAAAAGGTTCCCGAACAGGAGCGGTATGGTGAATTTTATTATGCAGCCGAATTCGCTGCCGGAAGTCATGGTCTTTGTGTATCTGTTCATATTATCGCCTTTCAAAATCAACTCCTATGTATTATATCACTTTTTTGCAGATTGTCAATACCCGTATTTCGGACAGAAAACAGCCGCTCCCGTAAAACGGAAACGGCTGTCCCAATGGCAATATAAAGGAGTTCCTGTGGTTGTTCAGCTGAGTGCCGCAAAACCTTTTTCGAGGTCTGCGATAATGTCGTCGATGTGTTCTGTTCCGATAGAAAGACGGATCGTACTCTGGTTGATACCCTGATCTTTAAGCTCCTCATCTGTGAGCTGGCTGTGAGTAGTGGTAGCCGGGTGGATAACAAGGGACTTCACGTCCGCAACGTTCGCAAGCAGCGAGAATATCTCAAGGTTATCAATAAACTTGTGAGCCTCTGCCTGACCGCCCTTGATATCGAAGGTAAAGATGCTTGCTCCGCCGTTCGGGAAGTATTTCTCATAGAGTGCATGATCGGGGTGGTCGGGAAGCGACGGGTGATTTACCTTTGCAACAAGCGGGTGCTTGGAGAGATATTCCACCACTTTCTTTGTGTTCTCGGCGTGGCGCTCAAGACGGAGCGAAAGCGTCTCTGTACCCTGCAGAAGAAGGAAAGCGGCAAACGGAGATATCGTAGCTCCCTCATCACGGAGCAGTATAGCTCTGATGTATGTAACGAATGCGGCGGGGCCTACGGCGTCAGCGAAGGAGATACCGTGATAGCTCGGGTTGGGAGCGGCAATCGGCGCATACTTTCCGCTCGCCTTCCAGTCGAACTTTCCGGAATCAACTATGATACCGCCGAGGGTCGTACCATGACCGCCGATGAACTTAGTAGCGGAGTGAACGACTATATCAGCGCCGTGTTCAATAGGACGGATAAGGAACGGGGTGCCGAAAGTATTGTCTATGACCAGCGGCAGTCCGTGCTTGTGAGCGATCTCTGCTACTGCGTCGATATCCGGGATATCGCTGTTGGGATTGCCGAGAGTTTCGAGGTATATAGCTTTTGTATTGGGCTGGATAGCTGCTTCTATTTCCGCTAAGTTGTGCGCATCAACGAATGTTGTCTTGATGCCGTACTGCGGGAGAGTGTGAGCAAGAAGATTGTACGAACCGCCGTAGATAGTCTTCTGCGCAACTATATGCTCGCCTGCGTATGCAAGAGCCTGAATGGTGTAAGTGATAGCGGCTGCACCGGAAGCAAGAGCGAGAGCTGCAACGCCGCCTTCAAGAGCGGCTATCCTCTTTTCAAGCACGTCCTGTGTGGAGTTGGTAAGTCTTCCGTAGATGTTTCCTGCATCGGCAAGACCGAAGCGGGCTGCAGCGTGTGCGGAGTTGTGGAAAACATACGAAGTTGTTGCGTATATCGGGACCGCTCTTGCGTCCGAAGCGGGATCGGGCTGTTCCTGTCCAACGTGGAGCTGTAATGTTTCAAATTTATAGTTTGCCATGATAGAATACTTCCTTTCAGTAATACAGATGATTTTTGATGTTGATATGTTTTTGTGTTCGCGTTATTTCCGGGGGCAACATCGGCACATTCGACCGAAACGGAAGTTTGCTCTTACGAGCTTTTCAATATAGCTTTTCATATTGTCTCCATTTCATATCTGTTTTGTAGGTTATGTGCGTATTATATCATACTTTTCCTATATTGTCAATAGGATTTTAGAAATTTTTTTGAAAATTTTTATTTTTTTGTAATCCGAAAACCCCCGGCTGTGCCGGGGGTTCAAAAGAGCTTTAGCGTTGAACAAAAACCTCCAACGTGGTAAAATAGAAATGCGGTCTGGCAACTGCATTAACCCACGAAGGAGGCATGTCAAGTGAATGA
>JAGBMA010000103.1 GCA_017635095.1 Ruminiclostridium sp.
ATTTCGGTAAACCGCCGCTTTTCATTGTTATTAGTTTTCCGTATCGTTAAGATCCTGCAAGATCAGTCTGCCGACAACATCGGAAAGGGTTTCCGTACATTCAAGGTTGAAGTGCGTCCGAACCTTATAGACTGCTTTGCCAAATCTGTAAATTGATACGTTGTCCGTCTGAACGGGCGTTTCTGCCGTATTCGCTACGGCGGCATTCGTGATGAGTTCATTTCTTATCATAATACCTCTCTTTCGTGCGCGAGCAGCGCCTGTGTTTATGTATGGCGTACTCGCTTTATTGCTTCTTCTCCCATTTTTATCTTTCTGTGTACCGGTGTCGCCCGTGAACGGGCATAGCAAAGCTACGGCGGCACCCCGCCATATATGTAAATCAAAGTATCACCTCCTATTACCCGCGTCCGCGACTATGGCTCTTATGCTGCACTGTCGGCTTTTGTGCAGGCTCGTCCGGTTTGGGTTCAGACTTCTCCGGTACCGAATCGTGTTGTTCCGGTTTCGGTGTTATGTCATGTACGGGTGGATTCGACGCAGATGATTCACGCTTGGGCGCAGACCTATCCTGTGCAGAAGCACGGCGCTCAGCTTTAAGCTCATGCTCGGATTTCATCAGATTGCTGATATAGTCTCCTTTTGAGATACAGTTGTAGGTGTCGGAAATCTCCTTAAACGCACTAATCAGATTAGTATTGGTCTGCATCTTTTCTTTGAGTTCCGTGATACGGTAATCATATTCCTGCTTCTGCAATTCGAGCTGCCGTGCATCATCCTGAGACTTGATACCATGCCGGAACAGCGACTGCATGGCAAGCTGAAGCTTCATCTTCTCGGCTAAGGATTTGTTTGGCTTATCATTGAGAGTGCGGAAGTTCTCATACTGAATAAGCAGATCATTGAGCTTGCGTTGATCCTGTTTGATAGCGTTAATTTGCTTGACTGCGGAATCAAATGCAGCCTGCGTTTCTTCCATTTTCGCTTCGAGCTCACCAATTGAATGAATGTTCAGGCAGTTGATAAGTGAGAGCTGCGCACCGAGCTGAAATACATCGCGGTCGTTATGCGGCAAGTATGGCAAACGTTCCTCGCGCTTGTTCTCTTTCTTAGAACCGTCCACAATGCGTTTCGCAAGCTCGGCAATAATACTGGCAAAGCAGATAGTAAGGGCTTGTCCCTTGTTGTATGAATCCTCGCGGGAAGCGTTGTCGAGGTCGTCTTTCCAGATGATGCGAGTTCCGATATTTGTGATCGTGTAGTCATCACCGAGAGTTTTGAAGCATACGAAACGCTGCTGCTCCGGCGCTTTTATCGCAGGGCGCTCGCCGTATCGAATGGTGTACCCTCTCTCTTCGAGAGTAGCTGCAAGCTCGTCGAAATTCTTCGATGTCAGCACAAGCGTGTCGATCTCGCGGCGTATCTTTTCTTTCCACGATGTACCCTGCTTGCGGTGCAGCCATTCACCGTAAGACATACCGCGCTTGTGATTAGTTTCGATGTATGGTACGCCGAACGCAAGACAGGTTCTGTCCGAGTGCTCGCGTATCTTCCGGCGGGTCGTATAATTGTCATTGTACTTATGTCCGTCGATGCCGTAGGTGTTGATCAGAATGTGGTTATGATAGTGTGCCTTGTCGATGTGAGTAGCGATCACAGCCTGTACATTATCGCCAAATGCCTTTCGGATAAAAGCGCATCCCATGCGGTGTACCAGTTCCGGCGTGAGGTTCGGGTCGGGCTTGAAAGATTGGATATAGTGGATAGCCTTAACGCGGCGCTTCCCGACAGCTGGCAGGGACTCGTTAAATTTGTGGTGCGTGTAGTTCTCGTAAATGTACTTCATATTGAGGTAAGCGTCCTCGGCATTCGTGAAGCAGTTCAGGGAATTGCACAGAAATAAGCCTTCTGTTTTTTCGGGATTTAGTATGTACCTCAATGTTGCTCTGACATTATCGTGTATTGCAATTGACTTTACTATCGGCATTTTCTCTCTCCTTTCTTTTTCTGTATGACTTTCATTGCTGCTGTTACCAGTGGATTACTATTTAGTTTTCATTCTGAACCGGTGGGGTAAGCACTTTTCGTCCTCGAAAAGCGCGTGGATTTTTGAGGGGTGAGCTCAAAAATCCGGAAAGTGTACGTACACTTTCTCTGCTTGCGTAAGCAAGTTTTTAAAGCCGGTGTACGGATACCGGCTGTTTCGTGTTTTTTGCCCCTGCGGGCTTTTCATGTCATTGGGTTCACCTCCGTGTTCTGAAAAAATAGTCCCTTCATAAGAATCTACAAAAAACGGCAAAAAGGGGACACCTTTTACGGCGAATTTTGAAATTTCTCTGTTATCAACAAAGAAACGGGTGTAGGACTTGTACATTTTGCGGATGCGCGCGACGGGTTTTGATTGCCATAAACTAATGCTCAGAAAAATGCCTCTCATAAATAGGGAAAATAAATTGCGAATTTTAAAGGCAGTTAGCATGGGCTTTTTGCAATTTTTTTAAAATTTCATACAATGTGCTGAGTAAAGAACTTTAGCGAGACGTTCCTTTGTGCATTTTTTCCCTACGAATATAAAGGCAAGCCCATTTTGTTTTATCAAGGCGCTGCCAAAGGCTCGGAAAATACCAATACAGAAAACAAAGTGGTTTTACCGGTAGAGATCGGAGAATACAAAGGCTTTTTCATACAGATAGATGAAGCTGAA
>JAGBMA010000104.1 GCA_017635095.1 Ruminiclostridium sp.
AACGCTAACAATTTGCTTGTTATTGTCAATCCGAAATTATCTTTTCCTTGAATTTCAAGGGTCGTTAATTCGTTCTTGTCTACTGTTCAATTTTCAAGGTGCCTGTCCGTCAGCCAAGCTCCGCTCTCCCGACAGCTTTAACATTCTACCACATTCTTTTTGATTTGTCAAGTACTTTTTTGAATTTTTTTCAAAAAACTTTTCTCTGTCTTTCGACAGCCTCAACACTCTCATGAGTGGTGGAACTCGTTTATTATATCACGGCTAACTCCTTTTGTCAAGGGGTTTTCTGACTTTCTACAATTACGTCATTTTACATGATTATTCTGCCCGATCTATTAGGCGATATTCACCAACCCTGCATAAATTTCCCTGATTTTCACTTTTTCGCATTTATATGATGTACTGTCACTGCACTAACGCAGAAATTAGGTTTACCCACTTCCGTCAATTCATTGCTTCGTGCCGGAAACTGCTCTACAGACAAAAAAAGGAGCACCGCGAGGTGCTCCTGATCGCATTTCAGATCATGTCTCCAGGAAACCGAAGTTCGACTTACCGCTCTTCTTGATCTTGTACATAGCATCGTCCGCCTGACCGATGATCTCTTCAACGCGCTTGGTGTTGTCCTTGATAACGGAAATACCGATAGATACGTTGACTGTGAGATGATCGCCGGAGTCGCTGTCGAAGCCTTCCTTGAGGGTCGTGAGCATCTGCTCCGCAACGAGAGCAGGGTCATTGTTGTCGGAATCCTTGATGCAGACGATAAACTCATCGCCGCCGTAACGGCCTACCATACCCTTGTCGCCCACTGCGTTCTTGATAGTTGTTGCAGTAAAGCGGAGCACCTGGTCACCGGTAGCATGGCTGTACTGGTCATTGTAGAACTTAAAGTCGTCGATATCAACGAACAGAATAGCGAATTCGCTCTTTCTTGCTGCAATAAGCTCGATCTCGTTGTTGATCGCAACTTCGATAGTCTCACGGTTGAATACGTTCGTGAGGGAGTCGAAGGAAGCGCGCGCTGTAAGGATATTTTCGCTCTTCTTAGCACGGTCGATATCCACGATAACGCCGACGATCTTTACGGTCTTTCCTTCCTGGTCAACGATAGACGAAGTACGGATAAGTACCCATATGTAGTCGCCGTAGATGTTCTTGATACGATATTCGTTGTGCTTGAAGTTTTCGCCCTTTTCGAGTTTCTGCAGGTCGCTTGTGTATCTGTCCGCGTCCTCGGGGTGCACCTTACACTTGATAAGGAAGCTGTCCGCGAAGTGGTCGGAGGGAGCGCGGTAGCTGAACTTCTTGTTGAAGTTGTTCGAGAAAGTGACTTCCTTGGTAGAAAGGTTCCATTCAAATATGATATTGTCGGACATATCAATGATCGTTCTGTAACGGGACTCACTGATGATGATGTTATCAACGATATCATTGAATACTCGTGCAATATCGCCGTATTCGTTTCTTGACATGATGTCTATTCTTGCATCATGGTCACCTCTGCTGATCTTGAGCAGAGTATCCTGGATCTTGTAAAGAGGCTTCGTGACGATGATTATGCCGATTATTGCAGCAACAAGGCAAACAACGATCATAGTTATGGCAATACCGGTAACCGCGTTGGAAGCAGGTGTCGAGAACTGGATAGACTTGCTTGTCTCCTGGTTGGCAACTGCCTTCCAGCCGCTCTCGGAAGCTGCGGCAAAAGCGATCATATCTCCCTCGGGAGTCACGAACTTTGAAGGTGCGATATTTGCGGAAGCTACCGCGTCCTTGTAAATGCCGAACTGCGTGGAAGCGGTGCCGGCATTATAGTTGCCGCCGTAAGTCTGACCGGTAACACCGATGGATCCGAGGGGATCCACAACGAAGATAAGGCCCTTGGACTGCTGGATAATGTTAGAAATACCGCTGTTTGCGAAAACAAGCCCAACGTTGTAGTTGTTGACCTTGTTCTTTATGGAAACGCCCCATGACTTCTTCGAGCCTTCCTCGCTGAAAATGACCACGGAATTGTCGGAAGCTTCGGTATTGCAGATACCGGAAGCATTGGTAACGCTCTCGCCTGCGCCTGTGGCAAGGATAACGTTCTTGCTGTCATCATATACTACTGCGGAAGTGAGAGTTCCGGAGGACACAAGTGCGGAAAGTGCGTCGTTCGCGGCCTTGTACTCGTTGCTGCCGTCGGCATATTTTCCGGAAGTGAAGGTCTGTATCTCGGGGAGAGCCGTGATAACGCCGAATCTGTCTGCAATATCCTTTGTGTAGCTGTCGAGGCTGGAAGCCTGGACTGCGGATACATCGGAAAGGTAGTTCTCAAATATCGTCTGTGCAGTCGATGTGAGCTGCAGATTAAGGAACACGCTGAAAGCCGTCATCGTAACGATGAGGAGAATAGCGGCGACGATTATGAGCTTCATTTTGATCTTCATATTTATTGACACGCTCCAGTTCAATATGATTGGCACGGGCGGAGCAAACACAGCCCCACCCATTTAAATATATAATAGCACAAAAAACCTGTTTTGTAAATGATTTAGCAGGATTTTGTAAGTTTGACTTAAAACAAAGCGCATTTTTTGTTGATTTTAACAATGCGTAATTTCACCCATAAGCGATCGTCTCCCCACACACAAGCATGGGGAGACGAAACTGCACATTTTCAGTTTATATCAGCGCCGAACAGCGCATCATCACATACCGAACCCTTTTTTGAGGTCGTCGGTAAACTTTTTGAGCCGGTTCATGAACCCGGTCTGTTTTTCATAGTTCTTTTCGGTGAGCTGTTCCGAGAACTCTATAAGCGCATCTTTCTGCTTCTTTGTCAGGTTCTTCGGCACTTCGAGCACCACCTTCACGAGCTGATCGCCCCTGCCCTCACGCTGGAGCTTCTGAATGCCCTTTCCGCGGAGCCTGAACACTGTATCCGGCTGAGTCCCCGCAGGTACGGTATATGTCACGTTGCCGTCGATAGTGGGCACGGTTATCTCGTCGCCGAGACAAGCCTGGGAATATGTTATCGGGATCTCCGTCCATATGTCGAAGCCGTTTCTCTCGAAGAGCGGGTCCTTCTTTACGAAGATCTTGACATTGAGGTCACCCCTCTGACCGCCGTTCTGACCCATATTTCCCTGCCCTGCGACACGGAGTATCTGTCCGTCGTCGATGCCCGCGGGGATATTGACGGTAATGGACTGCTTTTTCTGAACGCGTCCGGTACCGCGGCAGGTCTGGCACGGCGTATCTATGGTCTTGCCCTTGCCTCCGCACTTGCTGCAGGTGCGTGTTGACTGCATCGTGCCAAAGACGGTGCGCTGATTGAAGCGTATCTTGCCCGTTCCGTTGCATTCCGTACAGGTCTTTGGAGTAGTACCCGGCTTTGCTCCGTTTCCGTTGCAGGTATCACAGACCTCGGATCTGTTGACATCTATCGTTACGGAAACGCCCTTGCAAGCCTCCATGAAGCTTATCGTGCAGCTTGTGGAAATATCCGAGCCGCGTCTCGGACCGTTGGCGTTCGCGCTTGACCGAGAACCCATTCCGCCGCCGAAGAACGAATCGAAAATATCGCCGAGATCAATGCCGTCATCGGAAGAAAATCCGCCGAACCCGCCGAATCCGCCGAAGCCGCCGCCTCCGCCCGCGCCGTAGGACGGATCAACGCCCGCGTGCCCGAACTGGTCATAGCGCTGTCTCTTCTGGGGATCCGAGAGCACATCGTTCGCCTCATTGACCTCCTTGAACTTCTCGGCAGCTTCCGGATCGTCCGGGTGCAGATCGGGGTGGTACATCTTCGCCATTTTGCGGTATGCTTTCTTTATCTCCTCCTCGGAAGCGCCCTTCTGGATCCCGAGGACTTCATAATAATCACGTTTTTCCGCCATACTTACCTCCTGTTCTCAGAGCGCCGCCCTGAGAGCTCCATGACCCACAGCGCCTTATCCCGCGCCATGAATTATGAATTGGCTAAGTGCCGTCGGGAAGTTCCCGGCAGCACTTTGCCTTGCCATTATACATTATCAGTTTGCGTCTTTGTAGTCCGCATCAACGATGTTGTCATCGGGGTTGCCGCCCATGGAGCTTGTTCCCTGACCCTGAACATCCGCAGCCTGTGCCTGAGCGCCGGTCTGCTGATAAACCTTCTGTGCAACTTCGTAGAACGCCTTCTGGAGCTCTTCCTTTGCATTCTTTATAGCGTCCGTGTTGTCACCCTTCAGTGCTTCTTTGAGAGCATCGAGTTTCGGGTTCACAGCGCCCTTGTCTGCATCTGTCACCTTGTCGCCGAAGTCGGTCATCGACTTCTCGACCTGATATGCGAGCTGCTCAGCCTCGTTGCGTACATCAACAGCTTCCTTCTTCTTTGCGTCCTCTGCCGCATAAGCTTCCGCATCCTTTACTGCACGGTCGATCTCTTCCTTGCTCATGTTGGTGGAAGCGGTGATGCTGATGTGCTGCTCCTTGCCTGTGCCGAGATCCTTAGCGGAAACATTTACGATACCGTTCGCGTCTATATCGAATGTTACCTCGATCTGCGGTACGCCTCTCGGAGCGGGAGCGATGCCCTCAAGTCTGAAAGTGCCTATGGACTTGTTGTCTTTTGCAAATTCACGCTCACCCTGGAGAATGTTGATATCAACGCTGGGCTGGTTATCAACGGCTGTGGAGTAGATCTGTGTCTTCTTTGTCGGGATAGTCGTATTTCTCTCGATCATCTTTGTGCAGACACCGCCGAGCGTCTCGATACCGAGGGACAGAGGAGTTACATCGAGGAGCAGAAGTCCGGTGACCTCCTTGTTGAGAACGCCGCCCTGGAGAGCCGCGCCCATTGCAACGCACTCGTCGGGGTTGATGCCCTTGAAAGGATCCTTGCCGAGATAGCCCTTGACCGCGTCCTGAACTGCGGGTATTCTTGTGGAACCGCCGACGAGAAGGATCTTGTCGATCTCGCTGAGCTTGAGACCGCTGTCGCTTACCGCCTGTTTCAGCGGACCCATTGTAGCTTCAACGAGGTCTGCTGTGAGCTCATTGAACTTTGCCCTTGTGAGAGTTACGTTGAGGTGCTTCGGACCCGTTGCGTCTGCAGTAATATAAGGGATATTGACATTTACGGAAGTGGAGTTTGAAAGGGCGATCTTTGCCTTTTCCGCCTCGTCCTTGAGTCTCTGCATAGCGAACTTGTCGTTCTTCAGATCAACTCCGTCGGACTTCTTGAATTCGGAAACGAGGAAGTCGATAACTCTCTGGTCGAAGTCATCACCGCCGAGGTGGTTGTTACCTGCGGTCGCAAGAACTTCCTGAACGCCGTCACCTATCTCGATAACGGAAACATCGAATGTACCGCCGCCGAGGTCATATACAACGATCTTCTGATCGTTTTCCTTGTCGATGCCGTATGCGAGTGCTGCCGCAGTAGGCTCGTTGATTATTCTGTGGACCTTGAGACCTGCGATCTGACCCGCGTCCTTTGTAGCCTGTCTCTGAGAGTCTGTGAAATAAGCCGGAACTGTGATGACAGCGTCGGTGACTTTCTCGCCGAGGTAGCTCTCTGCCTCATTTTTAAGCTTCTGGAGTATCATAGCGGATATCTCCTGCGGAGTGTACTTCTTTCCGTCGATATCTACCTTGTAATCGCTTCCCATGTGGCGCTTGATAGAGATTATCGTTCTCTCGGGGTTTGTAACAGCCTGGTTCTTTGCAAGCTGACCGACGAGTCTCTCGCCGTCCTTTGTGAATGCAACAACGGAAGGAGTTGTTCTGCTTCCTTCGCTGTTGGTGATAACGGTCGCTTCGCCGCCCTCAATAACCGATACGCACGAGTTTGTCGTACCTAAGTCGATACCTATTATCTTGCTCATAATAATTGCCTCCTGTTATATTTATTTCGTAAGTTATATTCAGCTTCTTTTAACCTTGACTTCAAGGTAATCGCCTTTCCATTTTGCAGTCCCTCTTATAACTGACATCATGTTCGTTATTTTCTGAGGAACATCTCCCATCTCTCCCTCAAAAAGCAAATTATTGTCTTCGTCGTAGATCTTTATAAGGTTGCTTATCTCAAAGTTTTCCAAAAAAGTGAACAACTTGCTCATAATAATTGCCTCCTGTTATATTGTTTTTCAGTTATATTTCCGATCCCGGGATCAAAGTCAGACTGCTGTGCTACTGCGCCACCGAGACCATTGCGAATCTTATGACTTTCGTACCGATCCGATAGCCGTTCTGGAACACATTCACGATCTTTCCGCTTTCATGGTCATCACTCTGCACCTGCTGAACCGCCTGATGCATCGACGGGTCGAAATCCTCAGCGGGCACCTTCTCTACGCCGAGCTTGTCAAGGGTCTCCATGAACGAATCGTAGATCATCTGAACACCCTTCTTATAGCTTTCGTCGCTGCAGTCTGCCGCGAGTGCTCTTTCGAGGTTGTCGAGCACCGGCAGGAAATCGCTTACGACTCTTGCGGTGATATCCGGCATCATCTCAGCCTTTTCTTTCGCTGTACGCTTGCGGTAGTTGTCGTACTCTGCCATATTGCGCATGAGCTGTTCTTTGAGCTTTGCGACCTCGTCGTCCGCTTTATCGGCTTCCGGCTTTTCCGCGTCAGCTTCCGCAGCTTCTGCGTTCTTTTCAGTCTCTTCTGCCCCAGCTTCTGCGTTCTTTGCAGTCTCTTCTGCCGCAGCTTCCTCGGTCACATCGTTTTCCTCTTCATTTTTTTCATGTCTGAGTTTTTCTTTTATCTCACTCAATTTCGTCTTCCTCCTTTTCATCGGTAAAATCATCTCCTTCCGAACCGTCACCCTCTCTTGAGAGAAGATCGGTAACTTTATCGGTGAAATATTCTATATAAGGAATGATCTTTTTGTATTCAAGTCTCATGGGGCCTATCACGCCGAAGCCGCCCACATTTTCCCCGTCCTTGCTGAACGTTCCGGTTATCATACTGGAGTTTGAGATAACGAAAGTATCGTTTTCCTGTCCGAACAGTACGTTGATACCGGAGAAAGTATTGTCGAAAGCCCTTGTGAGAGCTTCTTTCTGTCTCAGGACCGCCGCTATCTCGGTGCCTTTGAGTTCGCTGCATTCTATGAGGTTCTCCTCTCCCTCGATGCGTACCTGTTCACTTGCCATATCGGCGGTCAGTTCCGCGATGCCTTTGAGCAGGGGCGAAAGGGTTATCATATAACTGCCGAGTGCAGCCGAAAGGTTATCGAGGTAAGAATCGGAAAGCTCGTTGAGGTTCACGCCCTGTAGATTATCGTTGACGAAGCTCCTGAAGAAATCCATCTGTTCATTGGTGAGGTCGAAAGAAAGCCTGCACACGCGGTTCTTTACTCCGCCGCCGGACGTCATCATCATCAGGACGTACATACGCCGGCCTGTGGGAATGACCTCGACTTTTGTGATAACGGAGAACTTGCCGGAGTCGTTTGCGGAAACTATCGCGCATTTTGTGAAATCCGCGAGAGCCCGGGCTGCATTCTCGATGATGACCTCGTCGGTCATGCCTTCCATATCCTCGAAGATACTGTCGATCTTCTGTTTGTCGGATTCGGGTATCTGCTTTTCTGCGAGCCTGCTTATATACAGTCTCAGCCCCTTGTAAGTGGGCACGCGGCCTGCGGAAGTATGGGGGTGTTCAAGTAGCCCCTGTTGTTCGAGAGCCGCCATTTCGTTACGAATGGTAGCGGATGAGACCTGAATATCGAGGAGTTCCTGCACCGCCTTTGAGCCGATAGGCTCACCTGTGCGGATATACTCATCAACGATCGTATCGAGTATCTTGTAAGCTCTTCTTTCCAATCCGTTCGCCCTCTTTCCGCAGCGTCAGGCAGTCTTCCTTTCCGAAACCGCCTCGTTAGCAGTCTTGCATTCCGAGTGTTAGCACTCTTTCTCTCCGAGTGCTAAACATACTATATCACTTTTTCCCCCGGTTGTCAATAGTTTTTTCAAAAATTTTTTCCTCATACCGTTATTTTGAGGTTTATTGACATCTGCTAAGCTATGTGATATAATTCTATCGGAGAATGATAAATCGGGATTTATCTTATCAGGTAATAGGAGTAAAAATGATAGCCAAAATAATTGTAAAGTGTATCATATTCAATAAAAATCTCAACAGGTTTCTTCTGATACAGAGATGCCCGGGTAATGACATTGGGGCAAATACTTGGGAGAACGCTGGCGGAAACATAGAATATGGAGAAACTCCCGAAGATGCAGTGATCAGAGAAATAAGAGAAGAAACAGGAATTACAGATATTACGATTAAAAATATTGCCTATATTGCGATCTTAGACCGGGAACTCCCAGATCTGCTCATCGTATACCTGTGTGAAACGAGCACTGAAACTATCAATATCAGCTTTGAACATCAAGCATATCTCTGGGCAGATGAACAGCAATGCAGAGCTTTACTTCCGAAAGCAATCATTAAAGATTTTGAAAATAATAATGTATTTGACCTTTTATACAATGGCAATTACTAAGCTGAATCAGAACCTTAAATTCTGTTATGAAGTGCCCATTTGTCAATAGTAAAACCTAACAAAAAAGCAAAACGGGATTTATGTATTCTGAAAGTATGTGAGAAGAGTCTGAAAACAGATTCCGACCTTAGCCACTCTGTTATACGCGGATTGGAT
>JAGBMA010000010.1 GCA_017635095.1 Ruminiclostridium sp.
CTTGTCAAATATGACAGACCTTTAGTCACTCCCACGATTGGAGGTGATGAATAATGGGAATTATCAGCGATGCGATCGATGCACTGGAAGATTGGTGTAAAGACTTATTTAAGGACGGCATCCAGTCTCAGTTTGACGGCATTTCCGACTTGCTTTCCGACACTTTCTCGCAGACAACGGGAACGGGCGGCAGCGGTGGACTTGTCAATGACTTCGTAACACAGCACCCGTCACAATTCACTGGCGGAGGTACTGGCGGTACTACGATCTGGACAACGATCGAAACGCTTTGCAACAATGTCGTAGTGCCTATCGGCGGTTTCATTCTGACAGTTATTCTGCTCAATGAACTGATACAGATGGTACTGCGAGGAAATAACTTCAAGGACTTCGATGATAGTATCTTTATCAAGTGGATCATCAAAGCCTTGTGCGGTGTAATACTGGTCGCCAACACATATTACATCGCTTCGGCACTATTCTCGTTTGGCACAACGGTATGCTCCAACGGGCTTGCCACACTATTCGGCAGCGGAGACTATCTCTCTGAAACGCTCTCTATCAACAGGACGGCTCTCAGCGGTCTGAGTTTGGGCGAGCTGATGACGGTGTGGTTTATTTCCCTGATCGTTCATCTTGGGGTGCTGATACTGATAGTCGCTATCGTTATCACACTTGCAAGCCGTATCATCGAGGTGTTTATGTATCTCAGCATTGCACCGATCCCTATGGCTACAATGATGGACAGCGGTGAATGGGCTTCTATCGGTAAGAACTGGATCAAACAGCTTCTCGCTCTTTCTTTCCAGGGATTTTTTATCGTAGTGGCACTCGGTATTTTCAAGACGCTTTTCAGCAATGCAATTGTCGCCCTGAACGCAAGTACAGACGGCGTTATCCTGCAAATGGGACTGCTTCTCGGCTATACCGCAGCACTTATCTTCACAATTCTCCGCACAGGAGCTATCAGCAAATCAGTGTTTAACGCGCACTAAAACAAGATCGGAGGTCAAAAATGGCACATTATGTACCGATCCCAAAGGACTTGAACGACATCAAGGAAAAGTTCATCATGGGATTTACAAAAAGACAGGTAATATGCTTTGGTATCGGTCTTGTTCTTGGTGCGCCTGTGTACTTTCTCACAAGAGCTTCTATCGGAATGTCGGGAGCAATCTTCGCTATGGGTGCGGTCGCCGCACCTGCGATACTCTGCGGCATTTACAAGAAAAATGGCGTATTCTTGGAGAAACAGGTGAAGTTCATGCGTGAATATTTCACCCGACCGAGAAAGCGATATTACCAAACAACCAATGTATTCAGGTGCATTGAACGGCACATCGAATACAACAGAATCAAGAAGAAGCTGAGAGATGCCGAAAGAAAAGGCTAACAGCTTTACCTATATATAATAGTATAACTTTCGGTGTCTCCGCTTTGGAATAAACGGAGGTCACAATGGGCTTTAGAAAGAGAAATGCCAAGAGAAGTGATAACCGCAGCTCGGCTAAGGTTATCATGGGCAAGCCTGCCTCTCAGTTATCAAAAGAGGAGAAAAAGATACTCTCCGCAAGAATGGCGGAGATCAGGAGTGAAAAAGGCGGTAAGAATACTGTGCAGAACACGATACCGTTCCTGTGTATGTATCAGGACGGTGTGTGTCAGGTGTCGGAGAATTTCTTTTCCCTGACGGTGCAGTTTTACGATGCCAACTACTCCATTGCAGAGTTTGATGAGCAGAACAATATCTTTTCCAAGTATTGCGATGTGATCAATCTCTTTGACAACACAATCCGTTTTCAGCTTACCTTTGAGAATCAGAACAGATCGAAGGCAAAGCTCGTCAAAACGGTGCAGATACCCGAACAGGACGATGATTTCAACTCTATCCGCAAGGAATACAGCGAAATGCTCACCGACAAGCTCCTGAAAGGCAGCAACGGACAGAGTGCAAGGAAGTTCCTGACATTCGGTATCGAATCCACATCATACAAGGCGGCAAGGGCAAAGCTCATGTCCATCAAGAATGATGTTATCAAGGGATTTAAGGCTTTCGGAGTTGAAGCGGAACTGCTTGACGGCAAGCAGAGACTTGAAGCTCTGTATTATGCCCTGAACCCTTACCGAAATTCCCCATTTCTTTTCGATTGGGGTGAAATGATGAGGGCAGGAATGGACACAAAGGATTTCATATGTCCGCCCTCGCTGAAATTCAACAAGAGCGACTTTGAGATTGGCAATGCCTACGGTGCTGTGTGGGGTATGAATATCCTCGCCGGAGAGCTGCCCGATGAGATACTCAAGGACTTCCTTGAAATGCAGAATCTTTTCTGTGTGAACATTCATGTCGAACCGCTGGACCAGATAGATGCCCTGAAATTCGTGAAGAAAAAGCTCACGAACGTCGAACAGATGAAGATCGACGAGCAGAAAAAGGCTTCACAGTCCGGCTACGATCCCGACATTCTGCCCCCTGCGATCAAGATGTATATCGAGGATATTGAAAAGCTCCTCGGTGATCTGAACAGCAAGAATGAGCGACTGTTCCATATCAGCATTTCGCTCAGGGCATACGCAAAATCGAAGAAAGAGCTGAAACTGCTTTCTGAGATGCTGAAAAGAACTTGCCAGAAGAACAACTGCACGATGTTCCCTTACGATTACAGGCAGGAGCAGACACTCGTTTCCACGCTTCCGCTGTGCTATAACGAGATCCCCGTCCGCCGTGAGATGCACACAAGCGGTATCGCTATCTTTGTTCCGTTTACGACAAAGGAGCTTTTTCAGGACGGACAGGCTACCTATTATGGTATCAACACCCTGTCGGGCAACATGATAAGAGCGAATCGCTCCCGCCTGAAAAATCCGAATGGACTTATTCTTGGTACGCCAGGTGCAGGCAAATCGTTCTCGGTCAAGCGTGAAATTCTCGACTGCTTTCTGACAACCCCCGATGATATTATCATCTGCGATCCCGAAGGCGAGTATTTTCCGCTTGTTTCGGCGCTCCACGGACAGCTTATCCGTATCGCCAGCAACTCGGAACAGCACATCAACCCTATGGACATTACCATTGATGACTATATGTTCAGCAATCCTATGGAAGTCATCGCAAACAAGTCCGACTTCCTGATCTCCCTGTGCGAGATCATTGTCGGCGGTCGCTACGGGCTTTCCGCTGAGGAACGCTCGGTCATTGATAAGTGTGTTCAGCGTATTTACAAGCACTTCATTGAGAATGAGCCGACTGAGGACAAAATGCCGCTTCTCTCCGATTTGCAGAGAGAGCTTCATGAGGAGGGCGAAGTCGCTCTGAGAGTGGCAAACTCTTTGGAGATGTTCGTAAACGGCAGCCAGAACCTCTTTAATCATCGCACCAATATTGATATGAGCAATCGTATCATCTGCTTTGATATTAAGGAGCTTGGCAACCAGCTCAAAAAGGTCGGTATGCTGATCGTTCAGGATACCGTGTGGAACAGGGTTTCCGCAAACCGTGAGAAAAAGAAGATCACTCGCTACTATATCGACGAGTTCCATTTGCTTCTCAAGGAGGAGCAGACAGCGAAATATTCCGCTGAGATCTGGAAGCGTTTCCGTAAATGGGGCGGCGTACCGACAGGCATCACGCAGAATGTCAAGGACTTGCTTTCTTCTCAGGAGGTCGAGAACATATTTGACAACTCGGATTTCGTGTATATGCTCAATCAGGCAGCCGGAGACAGAGACATTCTCGCTGAAAAGCTCCATATCTCAAAGGAGCAGATGAAGTATGTCACGAACAGCGGTCCGGGCGAAGGGCTTATCCGCTACGATAAGGTCTTGCTGCCGTTTACGGACAAGTTCCCGACGGATACAGAGATGTATCGCCTTATGACCACGAAGCC
>JAGBMA010000105.1 GCA_017635095.1 Ruminiclostridium sp.
AACCAAAACCCCCCCCCCGGGTCGGGCGCGCACGCGATTTACTCGCCCGAGGGGGGCCAGCCTACGGGGGTGGCTCGCGGCTGGGCTTGCCCTGCCGCGGGACGGGGGCGCGTAGCCCCAGCGCCGTCTGCGAAGACAGCGCGTGAGCGCCGTACCGCCGCCCGCGTAGGGCGAAAGCCCCGAATCAATCGTCGCTGTCGCCCTGAGCGAACTGGCTCGGGTGACGGGTGAAGAAATCTACACGAGGCTCAAGGAATTTAAGCTTGTGATCCTTGCCGCCGGTAAATGCGGAAATGCTGTCGAAGATCCTGTCCCAGCTCCAGAAGCTCTCGTCAAGCTGCAAATAATCAAGTATCATCTCGGTCCCTTTAGGAGCCATAGGGTGCAGCAGCACAGCCGCCGTGCGTATCATATGGAACACGTTCACAAGCGTCTTCCTGCGGAGCTCCGCATCATCGTTCTTGTCCGCATCTCCGAGGTTCTTGGCCATGTACTTGCTCGCCTTGCGGATATAGCTGTCAAGAACATAGGTCGCCTGGTGGAACTCAAAACGGTACATGAAGCGCTCATAGTCAAGGATAGCTTTCTTTGCGTCAGCAAGCACCTGCTCGTCGATATCACCTGCCGGCATCATTCCGTCATAGTACTTCTGGGTCGTGTAGAAGCAGGTGCGGATAATGCGGTTGAACACGTTCGACAGCAGGAATCCGTCCTTTACGACAGGGTCGGGATCATCAGGCTTTGCGTTCGGGTCGAGCGGTTTCGGCTGGAAGCTTACGGAGCGCTGGCCAAGACCAAGACCGAGGAAGTGCATTCTGAGCTGTTCCGCAGTATAATAGTCAAGAAGCTCGTCCGCCATGGGAGGCTTGATATCGCCGGAACTGGACGCTTTCTTGTCAAGGAACAGTATGTGATTGTTCGCACAGAGTATCGGGAGCTGCATCTCGCCGTCGGGCGGGTCGGAAACATTGCCGTCCTTGCCCTGGAGCGCCATGAACATTCCCATTTCCGCCACTCCGTAGAAGTAGATGTTGTCGGCGCCTATGAACTGATAGACCTGTGCGTCCTTGCTGCACCAGAAATCGCGCCATTCGTCCATGCTGCGTCCCTTGCGCTCAAGCGCCGCTTTCGTGAACGAGATCGGTGCCCAGAGGGATTCCGGCCATACCCATACCGTCAGCGGGTCTTCCCCTTCAAGAACGGGCGCGGGAACGCCCCACTCGATGTTGCCCGTAAGACGGAAAGGAACAAGCGTTTTTCCCGTGCGGAAGCGGATACCGTTTGCGGAAAGCACTTCGCACGCCTTGTTCATTTCGTCCAGTTCCGCAAACTTTATGGTGAACGAGGGCTTTTTCGGCTCCTCAATGAACTCGTGAGCAGGCATCTTGTCCTTGACTGCATTATAGCTGTCGAGAAGCTCGTTCTTGATGTGGATAACCGGGTCAGCGAGGAACTCGGAGACAGTCTTTGTTACGAGCGGACGCACGTTCTTCTGCTTCTGTATGCGTGCAACGTATTCTTTCAACAGCGCATTGTACGCGGGAAGATCAAAGTACCAGTTGTACACGTCCTTCATCACCGGAGTTTCGCCTGTAAGCGTGCTCTTCGGGTCGATGAGATTTTCGGGCATATACTGATGACCGAGGTCGCATTCGTCCGCATACGCTTTCGAGGACTGGCAGCCGTCCACCGGGCACTTACCGATGACCTGTCTTCCGTTCAGGAAGCAGCCCGCTTTCTCGTCGTAGAACTGCTTTGTGCTGATGCGGCGGAGATGACCGTTCTCGTAGAGCCTGCGGATAAAGCGGTCGGACTCCTCGTTGTGTATCTCGGCGGTGCGGTCAAGTCCCGACGCGCCGAATACATCAAGGCTTATCATGTAATCGTCGAGGGTCTGCTTCTGTGCATTGTGATTGCGGCGGACGAAATCGCGTATCTCACCCTTGAACTCGCCTGCCTCAACAAGCTTTCTGTAGCCCTCGGCGATAGGTGAGCCGTAGCAGTCGGTCCCCGATACGAAAATTACATTATCCTTGCCGATACGGTCACGCAGAAAACGCGCGTAAGTGTCTGCAAACACGAATACGCCGCCGACATGACCGAAGTGCAGTGTTTTGTTGCCGTAAGGCATTCCTCCCGTGATTATCGCACGTTTCGGCCATTCCGGACGCGGTATCTCGTGCGGAACGAAGTTGTTGTTGTCCTTACCCATTTTGTTCCTCCGAATTGTTTTTATTATTGTTTTTTACAGCAAACATTATCATGTGTATTATATAGCCTGTCGCGGCGATAATAATGACCGCGAGCGTGACGCACAATACGTTCTCTCCCCGGTAAATGATGTCCGGAAAGCTCATAGTGCCCATAACATACACGGGTAGCTTACAGACATATCCCGCAGTCGCGAGTACCGCAGCCGCAGTCGGGTGAGCGTTCCTGTGAACTATGAACGATATGAGCGTAAGCGCCATACCAATTATCAATAGAAGAATAATAAAGCCGAGAAGAAGAAAATTATTTCCCCAATCATTACCATACGCCATTATCAGCACCCAGCTTTATTTCAAAACTCGCTCGTTCTGTACATCGAATATCCCTCGTAGAAGTAGCTGTTGTCTATCCCTTTCATGTAAAGCTCGCGGTCGGTGATGTCGTCCGTCAGCGCGTTCTTTAACAGCAGCTTTATCTCGGTGTCTTTTATCGGGCTGCGCTCCATCGCGAGCAGATAGTCGTCCTTGTCCACCCTGCTCCAATCCACAGCTTTGTGCAGCCCGCCTTTCAGCATACAGTCCAGCCATATCCGCATTGCACGTCCGTTGCCCTCGCGAAACGGATGAGCGGCGTTCATCTCGACATATTTTTCAACTATCTCGTCAAATGTGCTCTGCGGCATTTTCTCTATCTCCGCCACCGCGTTTGCAAGATAGATCACAGGTGCGAAACGGAAACTGCCCTTTGCAATGTTCACCGTGCGAATCTTCCCGGCAAAGTCGTATATCTCCCCGAAAAGCCGCGCGTGTATCGCCGCGAGAGCCGCGAAAGTCCCGGCTTCCAGTGTGTCAAGAAAACCCTCATCGTACATTCGGAGCGCAGCGCGCTTGCTGATGCGTTCTTCCTCGCGGGCAAGCTCGGCGCTGTCGGCAAAACCGAGTTTGTTTTCTATCATCACTTTATCCTTGCAAGACTCGTTTCAAGACGCTTGATGCTCTCGTCTTTTCCGAGTATCTCCATAAGCTCCGTAGCTCCGCCGGGGGTGACTGCAAGACCGGAAACGCCTATGCGTACCGCCCACATAACGGCTCCCGCTTTAACGCCCTTTTCTTCCGCAATACCTTTGAGCAGCTCAAACAGCGTATCGTTGCTCCAGTCGGTGACGTCTTTCAGCTTCGGAAGAGCGTACTCTATGATCTCCGCGCACTGCTCAACCGTCGTCTTGTTCTTCTTGTTTACGAAGAGCTCTGTATCATAGTCCGGCAAGCCCTTTACGAACTCAGCCTTCTCGTTTACCTCCGGGAATACCGAGATGCGGGTCTGCACCAGCTTTGCAAGCTTTTCGTTGTCCGCGAATGCCGCATATTCCTCGCTGTAATACGGCTTTGCCTTTGCCATGAACTCGTCGAGGGGCATCTCCTTTATATAATGGTTATTGAACCAGAGAAGCTTCTCATAGTCAAATACAGCCGGGGATTTGCTTATTCCGTCGATCGAGAAAACCTTCGTAAGCTCGTCTATCGTGAAATATTCCTCGTTTGTGTCCTTGGGGCACCAGCCTGTGAATGCCATGTAGTTGATTATCGCCTGGGGTAGATAGCCGTTCTTCACAAGCTCCTGGAAGCTCACCGAACCGTGGCGCTTTGAGAGCTTGCTCACATTACCGTCCGCGTCCTTGCCCATAAGCAGCGGCAGATGACAGTAAACCGGACGCTCCCAGCCAAATGCATCATAGAGCAGAACATACTTCGGCGTTGAAGTCAGATACTCGCTTCCGCGTACAACATGAGTAACACCCATGAGATGATCGTCTATAACATGACAAAAGTTGTAGGTCGGAAAACCGTCGGCTTTTATGAGTATCTGATCCTGAAGCTCGGAATTCTCTATCTCGATATGCCCGAAAACGCTGTCCTCATAGCCGGTGCTGCCCTCAAGCGGCATCTTCTGGCGGATAACAAAAGGCTTGCCCTCTGCAAGATTCTTCTCGACCTCCTCTTTCGGAAGATCGCGGCAGTGACGGTCGTAGCCTGCACCTATATCGCCGTCTTCATGCAGCTTCTCAAGACGCTCCTTCGAGCAGAAGCAATAGTATGCCCCGCCTTTCTCAACAAGCTCTTTCGCATACTTCATATATATGTCCTTGCGCTCACTCTGGACATACGGTCCGTTCGGTCCGCCTACATCGGGTCCTTCGTCATGCGTCATTCCGGTCATCTCAAGAGTGCTGTAGATCACATCGACTGCACCTTCAACAAGGCGCTCCTGATCCGTGTCCTCTATCCTGAGTATGAACTTGCCGTTGTTCGCTCTCGCAAGTAAAAACGCATACAGCGCTGTTCTCAGATTTCCTATGTGCATGAACCCCGTCGGGCTCGGCGCAAATCGTGTCACAAATTTGTCCGACATTTCATTTTTCCTTTCGTTGTGCATAATATCATAATTTACATTATATGCCAAAACGCGCCGTTTGTCAAGAAAATTGTTGACATTTGTGGGGGAATGTAGTATAATTATTATGCCACATATTACATCTGAATAAATGCAAAAATTACATCTGTATTTTTGCGCCTGTTTAGCGCACTTTTTCTTTGGTAAAAGTGCAGGCTTTTTCGTGTGCGTTAAGCAGGCGTATCAGATGTATTGTGTGGCAGCAATCAACAGAGCTTATGCATTTTTACGGGTGCGCGGCTCTAAATGAATGCTGCGCACTTTTGTTTATGCAGAATACAGCGCATCGGAGAAAGGAAACGAAATATGAAAAAACTCAAAAAAGCACTGTCGCTTCTTCTTGCGGGAGTTGTGGCGGCAACAGCAATGCTCTGCGGAAGCGTCTCCGCGAGCGCGGCAAGCAGCAAGACTGCCTTGCTCAAAACGGCTCTGACGCAGATCGACAGTAGGGCAACGGACGTTGCCGCGTTAGGTCAAGACCTCTATATGTTTTTTAATGATACATACAATGCGGTATATCGTATCGGAAGCGATGAGATAAAGAACTGGAGAAGCACGGGAAAGCTAAAAGCGACAAAAATAGCGGTCGATCCCGAGGTGGCAAAGACAGATTGGGATTATTATACCGATATTACCTTTGAATACGGCGATTATGCGTTATGGGGATATTATAAAAACGATAATACCATAACAAAATTTGTTATGAAGTATGATAAGGCAAATAAGAAGATCACAAAGGTATATTCCACGGATAATTATATCGGCATTTCGGGTGACGGCTCCATGTCCGAGTTCATATACGACAGCGATAAGGGCAAGCTTACACTCAAAATACTGAACAATAAGGCAAAGCTTGTAAAGCAGCTGAGTTACGATTTTTCCGCAGAGGACACCTATTCTCGCTGGGCTGTCTTCAGATATGGCAGCGATACGGCGTGTATCTCGTATTACCGCGAAAGCGAAGCCGACCTTTCATCGAACGAAGGTATAAAAGGAGGACATATAATAACTGTTGATAAAAACGGAAAAACAAAGACTGTGGCGGATAACCTCAACAGAGATATTTCAGTCGGGAACAACTATATCACCTTTGACCGCCGTCCGCTGGCTGGACGCAGCTATGTGTATCTTACGTCAAAAGGAAAGGGATACGGGACTTTTGGTCTCAGACGCCTTGAAAACGAAGTCTTCAAAACGGACGGTGCAGTATATGTATATACAATAAACGACTTCGGGAAGAAAATCTACGGTACAAAGGCGGTAGCCGAATATGTGGCAGGACCCGACGAAGACCTCCAATACAAGTACGCCCTTGTAAATATCAGCAGCGACAAGTTCATCAGCGCGGTTTATGACGATATGTCCACAAGTGACAACGGCGAAATGTTCTTAGTCAAGAACTCAAAGGGACAGTGGGGCTATCTTAATTCAAAGGGCAAGAAGCTCGCTATGTTCGATGACGCGGGCGCTTTCACCGGAAGCGGAAAGTATGCGCCCGTTATCAAGAATGGAAAGATATACCTCGTTGACAAGAACATGAAGCAGGTTTCAAAGACGATTAAAGCTGATGACAATTCATACCTGAACACTTTGGGAGACGAGCTTTTCCTTTACACATACGGCGGTAAGACATATCTCATGACAAACAAAAAGTAACAACAGTACCCCGCAAGCTGCACACAAGCGCTTGCGGGGTATCTTTTTACATCATCAAAGGCTTTGAGTACATTGCCATATCAGCAGATAGCGCGGAATTGCAAAAAAATTCAAAGAAATTTCAAAAAACACTTGATTTTTTGCAAGAGTTGTGATATAATATCAAATACAGTCTTTGAATACGCGGATGTGGCGGAATTGGCAGACGCGCTGGCTTCAGGTGCCAGTGGCAGCAATGTCGTGTGGGTTCAAGTCCCGTCATCCGCACCAGCCGATTTTTTGGCAGGGATTGTGCATCTTTACTTTGCTGATGTGAAGTAAAGCTATCGAGGTGTGGCTCAGTTTGGTAGAGCGCTGCGTTCGGGACGCAGAGGCCGTGGGTTCAAGTCCCGTCACCTCGACCAAAGGGGTATCCTCACAAATGGCTTGGTTAAGCCAAATGTGAGGATTTTGTTTTATCCCGGAATGCGCTTTGGTCTTTGTCTGGTCTTTATTCGCCCGGAACTGGTCTTACCCGTCCCGGATTTTCTTAAAAATTTTGAAAAAAATGATCATGCGGGAAACGGAATCGGCGCTTTTTTCTTCTTGCTGAAGTCAAGTGCTTCGGTAATGATCTCACTTGTTCTTGCCTGAGCTTCCTGGAACATATGCACATAAGTGGAAGTTGTCGTACTGACGGCGCTATGCCCTAATTCGCCCGATACCGTCACCGGATCCACGCCTGCAAAAATTAAAATTGAGGCATGGAAGTGTCTGAGACTATGCAAGTCGCAGAAGCGGACATTATTGACTTTGCAGAAGTGCTTGAACCATTTATACGGCTGATGAACAAACATTGCATTACCATTCCAGCTTACAAAGACCCTGTCGGTCTCTATCCACTGTGTTCCGAGCTTTTCCCTCGCTTCGTCCTGCTCCGCTTTCAGAGCTTTGAGCAAGTCCATTATTATCGGTGGGAACTTCGCGGAACGCTGGGACTTTCTTGTCTTTGTGGTGTCCGTATAACTACCGCACAGATAGGTATAGTTGGATGTACGACGAACATTGATTACGCCGTGATCGAAGTCAACATCTTTCCACTCAAGTCCTAACATCTCGCCCCTGCGGAATCCGCTGTACACTGCAAGTATAATGAAAACCCTGAACCTGAGCGGCGCATTCTCCAGAAGCTCGAAGATGTGTTCCATCTCCTCCATCGTGTATATCGCCTTTTCTTTCTTCTCCGCTTTGGGAACTTTCACTCTCTCACAGGGATTGTGCGAGATCATGTCCATATCCATTGCGTAGTTGAAGATGTTCGATATAAGGCTGAGATGATGTATCACGGTCTTTCGCGAGAGCGGCTTGCCCGTCTGGAAGTTCCTGCCGTTCACAAACAGGTCATTGACAAACTTCTGCACATCACGGGTCGTGATCTTATCGAGCCGCATGTGCCCGAATGCCGCATATACCCTCTTGGAGAGCTGAACGTTCCTCGTGTACGAGGTCTTACGCAGATTGAGTTTGGCGTATTCCTCAAACCACTGGTCTGCAAAGGTCTGAAATTTGATAGCCGCAGTAACATGACCGATTTTGCACTCTTCCTCGAACAATACCGCGATTTTGTCCAATTCTTTCTTGATCTGACGCTCGGTCATATTCTCCGGCGGTTTCCACGTCTTTGACTGAACCACCTGCTTGCCGTTGACATCATATCCGCATGATACTTTTATTCTGTAGCTGTCGCCACGTTTTGAAATTGTTGCCATGTGATTATTCCTCCTTACGATAATCGACAAGGCATTTCCTGTACTTAACATTATATACTTTAAAGCGCGATATGTCAAGTCCCTGAAGGCAGAAAACGCCTTGAATTATCATTCATTTCATTGTTTTTGGTCAAATGAATAATTAAGTGCAGGTCACCATGAAATAATAGTCCAAAACACCTGCAGTAAGGCTTACACAAGATAAAGAAAAAGCGCAAAAAAGCTGCAATAAAGTTTACACATATCCGAAACTCCTGTATAATGGTA
>JAGBMA010000106.1 GCA_017635095.1 Ruminiclostridium sp.
CGCGGGGGAGAGAGAAAACCTTTTTTTGTAAAAAAAGGCTTTTCTCTCTCCCCTCGACCCCTCTCTCTTTCCAAAAAAACTTTTGCAGCTGCCGCGCTAAGCGGGACAGTTTCTGCACAACATAAAGATACAGCAGACCCGAAAGTAACGAGTCTGCTGTTTTTATGTATGTTTCTGATTTCTGTCGAGACTAATCGCGGCAGCTTCGGGTGCAGGGCTTGCCCTGCCGCCAGGCTCGGGGCGGCGTAAGCCCCGAAACCGTCTGTTAAGACGCGCGGGAGCGCCGTACACAGGGTGTGGGGCGGAGCCCCACAAATGTCAGTTGGTACCGAAAACTGACGCGGCGAAGTCGGCGAGGATATCGGGGGCGCTGTCGATGTTGCCGCAGTCGGCAAGCTGAGCGAAAGCGGGATTGATCGGGAGCTTTGCGACATTCTTTATGCCGTGCTTGGCGGCGATCTCATCAACGTGGCTCTCGCCGAAGATGTAATGCTTCTTGTGGCACTCGTCACACTCGAAATAGCTCATGTTCTCAACGATACCGAGAACGGGAATATTCATCATATCCGCCATTTTTACCGCCTTCTCGACGATCATTCCGACAAGCTCCTGGGGGCTCGTAACAACTATGATGCCGTCAACGGGAAGAGACTGGAACACAGTAAGCGGAACGTCGCCGGTCCCGGGAGGCATATCCACAAACATATAATCTACTTTGTCCCAGATAACGTCCGACCAGAACTGCTTTATAACTCCCGCAATAACGGGGCCGCGCCATACTACCGGGTCCGTCTCGTTCTCAAGGAGCAGATTTACCGACATTATCCGCACCCCGTTCTTTGACTGAGACGGGAAAAGAGAAGTTTCATTCCCCATTGCACGTTCGCGCAGCCCGAAAAGCTTCGGTATCGACGGACCCGTAACGTCCGCGTCAAGTATCGCCGCGCTCTTTTCCTTTCTTCTTGCGGCATTCGCCATAAGCGCAGTCACAAGTGACTTGCCCACGCCGCCCTTGCCGGATACTACCGCAATGACCTTCTTTACGTCAGAAAGCTCGTTCTGCGGTGCAAGAAGGCTCTCCGCTGTCCTCGACGCACATTCCGCGCCGCAGGTCTCACAATTGTGTGTACATTCGCTCATTTCTTTGTCCTCCAGTTGTTTATTCAAGACCGTTTATGTCTTTTATATCGTCATATATGCCAGAAAGCGCCTTGTCGAGCTCGTCCTCCGAAAGCCTTAACTTCTCGTCTTTTCCCGTGTTTACGGGAGTCTCTATCGACGGCTCGTGAACTGCGCGGGAACGCTGAACCTTGCTCGTTGCGGCAAGCATAACTTTCGTCGGTGCCACCTTGGCCGCTGCTGCAGTAAGCTTCGCGTAAAGGGACGGGATTATTATGAGCTGGCCGTCGAACATCTTTTCGATTGCATACTCGGCAGCCGCCATCTCATCAAGACCGGAAACTGCAAATTCCGCGCCGGCAACATCGTTGAACTCCGTATTCACAGGGCCGGGACAGAATGCGCCGATATAGACGTTCGAGTGATCCGCACGGATCTCCTCATAGAGCGCCTTCGTAAGCTGGAGAACATAGTTCTTCGACGCGTAGTACGACGAGAAGAACGGCCCCGCCATAAATCCCGCAAGCGACGCGACATTAAGGATAAATCCGTAGTTGCGCTTCTCGAACTTCTGCAGAAACAGCTTCGTAAGAATATGCACTGCCTTGATGTTCACGTCGATCATTTTCAGTTCGCTGTCGAGATCGGTCTCGGTGAATTTCCCGAACACGCCGAAGCCCGCGTTGTTTATGAGTATGTCGATGTTTGCAGCCTCAACTTCCTCATAAAGCTCCTTACATTCCTCCGGATCCGAAAGATCGTGGCAGAGGATCTTTACCTTAACGCCGTACTTCTGTACGATCTCCTGTTTCAGCTCCGCAAGCCTCTGTCTGCGTCTTGCAACTATCACAAGATTGAAGCCGCGTTTCGCGAGTATCTTCGAGAATGAACGGCCAAGTCCCGAACTTGCCCCTGTTATAAGTGCTATCATGCTTTGTCCTCACTTTCGTTTTCACCGGTGAATTCCCAGATATCGTCCGGCACAGCGTACCGGATACCGCTGTCTTTATCCTCCGGATCTTCTTCCGCGGCAGGTATCTCCTGCCTGCTGTTATCATCTTCTCCGGCTGCGGGAGCCTCGCTTACGACAACCTCATCATCATTTCCGTCGGGGATCTCATTAGCTGCACCTTTCTCATCGGCGGTTTCCGGCGGCTTATTATCAGCCGCCGCTTTTGCAGGACGTTCATAGAACACATCGACAAATCCTTCATGGTGATGATCCGGAGTGACCGCTATCACCCGCCAGCCCTCCTTTGCATACGCATTCATAGCGTCTTCCGAATACTTTATCTTGTAAACATCTACCTTGTATTCGTACATTGTTCTTCCTCCGTTATGTATAATTTCCACGGTCATTGTCATGCCGTTATGATATCCTGTCAGATCACTTTATGCCCTGCGGCCTCAAGCGCTCCGAGTGCATTTTCATAGTTCTCCGCTTTTACAAGTATATAGTCTGTGTTGTACGTTGAGACCGCAAAAATACCGATACCGCTATCCGCAAGTATTCCCGCAAGTTCCGAAAGTATGCCGGTAAGCGAAAAATCAAGCGTTCCTTTTACCCTGAACCCTTTCCAGCCGTCTTCCCGCTCAGTCGTTCCCGCCGGTACAGCTGATGTCACGCATACGAGCGAGATCTCTTCGTCCGTCCTGCCAATGAAGTAAAATTCCTCCGATAGAGAAAGATCGTTCACCGAACCTACCTTGCAGACAGTAAGCTCATACCCGATACGATCTATCGTCATTGCTCATTCTCCGTTCTTATCAGTTTTATCAGCTCGTAAAGATCTCCGGCCTTTGAGAGCTTCCCGCACATTCCTCTGTACTTAGCCGCATTCGGCATTCCCTTGAGGTAGAACGCCGCCTGTGCGCGGGCTTCCTTCATTCCCGTGAACTCACCCTTGCACTTCACCAGCAGCTCGATCTGTTCTCTCATCACTTCGAGCCGTTCGTCGAGCCCGGGTGCAGGCCGCGGGGGTCTTCCCTCAAAAAAGTCATCTATATCCCGGAACAGCCACGGGTTCCCGTAGGCTCCCCTTGCGATCATCACGAGGTCACAGCCGGTCTCACGGTACATCGAAACACAGCTCTCAGCGCTTTCAACATCGCCGTTCCCAATAACGGGGATACCGACGGTCTGTTTCACACGGGCTATTATGCTTCGGTCTGCCTTTCCGCTGTACATCTGGTTCTTCGTGCGTCCGTGGACTGCAACGGCGGCAGCCCCGCATTCCTCCGCGATATGCGCGATCTCACAGGCGTTGATGTGCTCCGCGTCCCAGCCTGCCCGTATTTTTACCGTCACCGGCACATGAGCGGCTTTAACGAGCGCTTCCACCATTTTCCCGAACAGCGGCGGGTCTTTCATGAGCGCACTTCCGGAGCCGTTTCCTGCAACTTTCGGCACGGGACAGCCCGCGTTGAGATCAATTATATCCGGGGAATAGCGCTCCGCGATCTCTACCGCCCGGGGGACAAATTCCGGCTCACAGCCGAAGAGCTGAACCGCTGCAGGGCGCTCTGCATCGCTTATGGAGAGCAGCTCGGCGGATTTGCGGTCGCTGTAGGCAAGACCTTTTATGCTCACCATTTCACCGACGACGTAAGCTGCGCCGAAACGTTTTGCGGTCGTGCGGAACGCCGTATCTGCCACGCCCGCCATCGGAGCGAGGGCGGCAGTCTTTTTTATTCTGACATTTCCAATGCTAATGTAATCCATCTTGATATCTTTTATATAATACGCCGTACTGCGGGGCGCGGGGCTGAACGCCTATCCGTATATGATTCTTGCTATCACCGCGTTCGAGACGAGAAAGCCGTCTGCCGTCAGTCTCACACCGCTGTCCGTTCGCTGCAGGAGCCGTGCCGGTATCGCCGCCGCGTTCCTGCGCAGGTCGGGCTCTCTGCCGAACCTTTCCGCTTCCGCAAATGTGATGCCCTCGGCGAGCCGCAGTTTAAGCATCGCGTATTCTTCCCAGCCGCCCGCGTTTTCATCGGTGATCTCCGTCTGCTGGAACGGCGCGGTGACAAATCCGTCAATATCGGGACGGACACGGAACCGCGTCCCGTTCATGTATGAATGGGCGGAAGCTCCGATACCGAGATACTCCTCACAACGCCAGTATTTCAGATTATGCCGGCTCTCATGACCGGGCTTCGCGAAATTGCTGATCTCATACTGCACGTAACCGAGATCTTCCAGCACGCTTACCGTATCCAGATAAAGCTCCGCCGTTTCGTCCTCGTCCGGCAGCTCGATGTGCTGTGATGCAAAAGGCGTATTTTCCTCTATTTTCAGTATATATGCGGAAATATGGTCTGCACCGAGCTCCGCAATGCGTTTCGCCGTGTCTGTGATGTCTTTCCGGGACTGAGCCGGAAGTCCTATCATCATATCGGCGGAGACGCTTGAAAATCCCGCCTTTCGTGCGTTTGCAAGCGCGGCTTCAGCCTGACGGACGGTATGTCTCCTGCCGAGAAACGGCAGTTCCCGCTCGTTCATTGACTGCACTCCGAAAGAGAGCCTGTTCACACCCGCCCTGTGCAGCATTTCAAGTATATGCGGCTCCGCCATGCACGGATTCGCTTCAACAGTCACCTCTGCGCCCTCGGCGATATCCGCCGCCCGCAGTATCCCGCCGATATGCTCATAGAGCAGTATCGGCGTTCCTCCGCCGAAATAGACCGTGTCGAACCGCCCGCTATAATGCAGGATATTCCGTACCACCGCGTCTGCGTATGAACGCGCAGTTTCGCGGCTGTAGCGGACGGAATAGAAGTCACAGTACGGACATTTCGACAGACAGAACGGGACGTGGACGTAAAGCCCGATATTACTCATCGTCAAGCTTGAGGACGGCCATGAACGCTTCCTGGGGCACCTCAACGGAACCTAACTGGCGCATACGCTTCTTTCCCTCTTTCTGCTTTTCGAGGAGCTTCTTCTTTCTTGTGATATCGCCGCCGTAGCACTTTGCAAGAACGTCCTTGCGCATAGCCTTTATCGTCTCGCGGGCAATTATCTTACCGCCGACGGCAGCCTGCACCGGCACTTCAAAGAGCTGGCGCGGTATATGGTCTTTGAGACGCTCGCATATCTTCCGGGCGCGGGGATAAGCGCTGTCTGAAAAGACAATGAACGAGAGCGCATCGACCACGTCGCCGTTCAGCAGGATATCGAGCTTCACAAGCTTCGACGGAACAAATCCCCTGAACTCATAGTCATAGCTCGCATAGCCTTTGGTGCGCGATTTGAGAGCGTCGAAAAAGTCATAGACTATCTCGTTGAGCGGCAGGTCGTAATGAAGATCCACACGGGTCTTGTCCAGGTACTTCATGTCTTTGAACACGCCGCGGCGCTGCTGACAGAGTTCCATAATGTTTCCGACGTAATCCGACGGCGCATATACATGAGCCTCCACCATAGGCTCGTATGCCTGCTTTATCTCGGTGGGATCGGGGTAATTGGTGGGGTTGTCGATGAACACGGTCTCGCCGTTCATCTTCTCGATCTTGTAAACAACAGAGGGGGCGGTGGTGATGAGGTCGAGGTTGTACTCGCGCTCAAGGCGCTCCTGTATTATCTCCATGTGGAGCAGTCCCAGAAATCCGCAGCGGAAACCGAATCCGAGCGCGATCGACGTTTCCGGCTCGAATGTGAGAGACGCATCGTTGAGCCGCAGCTTCTCCAGTGCGTCACGCAGATCGCCGTATTTTGAACCGTCGGCGGGATAAACGCCGCTGAATACCATGGGATTTACGCTTCTGTAGCCTGCAAGAGGCTCGTCCGCGGGTATGTCGCATTTCGTGACAGTATCGCCGACTTTCGTGTCGCCGATAGACTTTATAGATGCAGCGATATAACCGACTTCTCCGGCTTTAAGCTCCGGAGCGGGAAAAAGGTTGGTCGCTCCCATATATCCGAGCTCTACCACCTGGAACTCCGCCTTTGTCGCCATCATTCTTATCCTGTCACCGACGCGGAGGGAGCCTTCCTTTACCCGGACATACACAATAACGCCCTTGTAGCTGTCGTAGTAGCTGTCAAAGATCAGCGCTTTGAGCGGTGCGTCCGGGTCGCCCTTGGGCGCGGGGATATCGGTGACTATGCGCTCCATTACTTCCTTGATGTTGATACCCATTTTCGCCGAGATGAGTGGTGCGTCCATTGCCGGGATACCTATGACATCTTCGATCTCCTGCTTCACCTCGTCGGGGCGGGCGGAGATAAGGTCGATCTTGTTGATAACGGGCACGACTTCAAGATCCTGCTCGATTGCAAGATAGGTGTTCGCAAGAGTCTGGGCTTCTATGCCCTGGGACGCGTCAACAATAAGTATCGCTCCCTCGCAGGCATTCAGCGAACGTGACACCTCGTAGTTGAAATCGACGTGACCGGGGGTGTCTATAAGGTTGAAAACATAGGTCTCGCCGTTGTCGGCTTTGTAGTTGAGACGCACCGCGCGCGCTTTTATCGTTATGCCGCGCTCACGTTCGAGATCCATATTATCGAGGAGCTGTTCCTCCATATCCCGCGCCGCCACAGTACTCGTCTGTTCAAGTATCCGGTCGGCAAGAGTTGATTTGCCGTGGTCTATATGTGCGATTATGCAGAAATTTCGTATCTCGCTTAAATAGCTGTTGTCGGACATTTACGTTCCTCCGTATCGTTTTGAAGAATGACATATACAGTGATAGTATAGCATATTTTTCCGGGTTTTGCAACACCTGACTGCAAATAATAACCTGCTTGTGTGAAAACTGTGTGAAAAAAGGAGTACTTTTCTTGTATTGCCCCGGTAAATATAGTATAATAAATTTTATGGCTATCAGGCGATCGTAAAAGAGATGCCAAAATAAAACTTTCATATCTTAGAAGCTGTGAAAACTTCAAATTCTACGGTCGTCTGATTTTTAAGGCTATAGGGAACCTCTAAAAACCCATTTGAGAGAAAAAGAACTGCTTGCACCAACTGCTTCGTCAAGTCTCCTCACCTTGCGTGGTCTCCCCGGCAGCGGGGAGGTGTCGAGCTTGCGAGACAGAGGGGCTGACCGACAGACCAGCA
>JAGBMA010000107.1 GCA_017635095.1 Ruminiclostridium sp.
CTCCTTTCCGTAGTCCGGACTTCATTTTGTGGGATAAATGCTTTTATCCCTGAGCTCAATTTCTATTATAGCGAAGGCTTGACAAAAGTCAATAGATTTGCTATTATATGTCTATAAAAAGATGAATCGACTTCTATTTTTCGATACTTTCTACTTTTTTCTTAGTTGACTTCTATTTTTGAAAATTTCTGAAAAATATTTTTTCGAGGTTAAGGAGAAACCGCATTATGACCGAGTTTGACGCATTTTACTATGACGAAAAATTTTATATTAACGGTACCAAAGAGTACACTTTGGGCTCGATACTTGAAAAATATCTGCAAAAATCGTTCAAGGGTGCAGAGGACAAATTGTCGGCTTGTAAGGAGTATTTACGGCTTCTTCGCTACCCCGAAACTCGCGGACAGATAGTTGACTGCGAAATTATATACCCGGAAGCTATTGCATTTTTCGACCGCGCCGAAGAATATTTACATACTCTGCCGCCGTACAATACTTTCCCGCTTCGTGACAGCGGACTGTACGATATTTTCAATCAGCATAGCGTCTTTTTCAAGTTCGACGATAACGAAATCGAGCATGAATGGTTCGATTACGATAAGTACGACAGCTACGATGACTACAACGAAGATGAAAATGAATATGCTGACCATGAGCCAAACTATTTTCATGATCGAATGCTGACTTCTTTTCGCATAGCCGAGCCGATTGATGAGATCAGTGATCCCGATCAGGTTGATGAGATAATCGAATTTAATGCTCAACTGAAAAGTTTTATTTGTCACTACATCACAATTTTTGAGGACTTGCTGCGCGTCAAGCGTGCTTACGAACCGTTCCTTGAAAAGATACACAGCCGTGAGGAATTTCTGACCAATGAGGAAATTGCGGAAGTTCTCGATGAGTTCAACACCGAAGCTAACAAGAAATTAAACAATTATGATAAACTCATACCGTCGGGGACTATGACACTTACTTACAAAGTCCTTAAACGCAAGAAAACCTCCGTGCTTTGCGAGAATTATCACTTCTCGACGATCGGAGGCTTCCTGTATATTGAATTGTTCAAGGGACTTCAAAACCGCTACCTGCCGCGAAAATGCGATCTGTGCGGACGGTACTTCGTGCTGGAGCGCGGCTTCTACTCGAATTACTGCAAGCGCCCGGTCAAGGGGCAGCCCGATAAAACCTGCCGCGATCTCGGGCATCGCAAAAGATTTAACGACAAGCTTAAAACTGATCCGATCTGGAGCGTGTACCACAAGGCATACAAGGCGCACTATGCCCGTTATCTCAAAAAGAAGATGACGCAGGCTGAGTTTCAGAAGTGGGCGGACTATGCTATCGAGATGCGGACTAAGGCGCTTGACGGGGAGGTTGAGTATGATGAGTATGTCAGGGATATGAAAAAGTGAAAATTGTAATGCAGATAATGTGGTTTGGTGAAAGGATTTCCGTAAATTCATCAACTGTGGAAAACATAATTGGGGAGTAGCCAAATGCGCGATTTTACGCTTTCACAATTCATAAAAACGACCCGCAGCATATACTACGGGTCATCATTGTTATATGAGGACTACTCTGCCGCACATATTTCTGTAGAAAATGCGATTTTCGGCGCGTTTTCTACTGTTTTCAGATGACACCAATAATTACCGTCTCTAATACCGATTATCCCGCAAATGATACTGATTTCTCCCGACTGTGATACTACGGATTTCGCACTCTGAAAAGTCTGCACCAATCGGCGCAAAAAATGATACTGCGCTTACACCAAATCTGCTGAAAATTGGTAGCGCCCGCTGTTTTCATCGCCTCTGTCCGCCGAGTATAGCCAAACCAATAAATTTACGGCGGTCAGAGGCGATAGGCAGGTAGCACCGCTGGCTATACAAATCCCGACTGACGACGGGCTTTGCATAGACTGCGCGGTACTACCTGCTCAGGAGGGAGCGCCCTCCCGAGACCTACCCCGAAATGCGGTCGCTTGGGCGAACGTGAAGCGACGCAGGAACTATTGCGTTTTTTAGGGCTTTGTGTTACAATATATGCAGATTAAAAAGAAAGAGGGAATCTCAATGCTTTCATTCTATCTCTCCATGGTGGAGACAGAAGAACAGAAAAGTTTTGTAGAAAATGTGTACATTCAATATGAGCAGGATTTATACAAAGTAGCCCTCAGTATTTTGCACAACAAGCAAGACGCCGAAGATGCTGTGCATGATACATTTATACAAATCGTTAAGAACATTGATAAAATTATGCAGATCGACCGTCCGAAATTAAGAGGTTTTCTCGTTATTATTAGTAGGAACTGTTCTATTAACATATATAGGAAGAGGAAAAAGGACGCTCATTTCGATATAGATGATGAAGATCAACCGGAAGCTGCAGATGATTTTGACTTGGAACAAAGTATAACCAACAAGCAGGAACAAGAAAAGGTCAGGGAAGCGCTGAATAAAATGAATGATGATCAGCGCAGCATAATTCTTATGCGATATTTTTATGATATGAGTTTAGATAGTATATCATCTGAACTGAATATTTCCTATGAGGCTGTAAGAAAAAGACTCGACAGAGCAAGATCTGCTCTTTATAGGGTTTTGACGGGAGGAAACGATAATGAATGCTAACAGTTTGTTTTATGAGCTCCTTGAGGAACAAGTGAAAAAACTCGATGATTCAATTGACCAAAGCATTCCGTTTCACAAGTTCTCGCTTAGTTATCGATTGAAAAAAAGAGCACTGCTTAAAGCCTATTTAAAGACGCTGAATAATTCGGATAACTTTGACCGTTCATACAGAAAACTCAGATTCTATCAACGAATACGAATTGCTTTGCTTGCAGCAATAACAGCATTACTGCTGACCGGCGCGTCGATATATGTGACATATCTGATAGGTGGAATGAAAGCTAAAATGTATTCGGATCATTCAGATGTCTTTTCTTTAGATGATGAAAATGCACCTGAATTCATAGAGGATAATTACAGGATAACATATAATTTAGAAGGCTATGAACATATAATTGTAGATAATGATGAGATACTTTATTGGGAAATGTATGAAAATGAAACGGACAGAATAAGTTTCTCGTTTTCTCCAAAATCTTTGTATAAAAATGCACGTCTTAATACCGAATTTTCCGGAATCGAGAAAATAACAATAAACGGAACAGAAATGCTGTATTTTGAAACTGAAAACGGATATCAATGTTTGGTTTGGGATCACGGTGATTATATATTTGAATTTGAATTTACCGTACCGTTCCAAATGGCAGAGAAAATCATAGAATCAATACAAAAAGAATAGCATTTGTACAGATAGCCAAAATTGCGTTTGCGATTTTGGCTATTTTTACCAGTCCGTTTTTTTGTCCTTTAGTGTTATATCTATCAGAAGGTCAAATAAACGGAAAGGAGGAAAAAACGATGAAAAAGATCTCAGCCGTTTTAGCTGCAATACTTATCTATTCTTCAGCCTTCGCAATAGATACCGCTGCTTACACGACAGAGGAAAACATCAACGGCGTAATTGTAGTTGATGATATTAATTCTGCAAGTAAAATCTCAAGGCTTTCTATTTCGGGTAAAAAAGCTACTTGTAAAAGTACATACTCCGACAGAAACAGTAACATCTCTTATGTAAAAATAGAGCAAACATTGGAGAAGAGCACGTTTGGACTGTTCTTTGGAGTGAGTGGTACTAATTGGAGTAAAACTGTTTATTCCGATTATGCGGTCTATACCAATAGTAAAGCAAACCTTGAATGCGGTACATATCGCTTGAAAACAGTATTCACAGTTAAGACAAAAGACGGAAAAACCGAAACGATCACTGTTTACAGTGATGAAAAAACTGTGAAGTAAAACGGGAACCAAATCTATAATATTGGTGTGAAAATTGGTCTTTCGCAGTTTTTAGTAGGTAAATCCAAACGTCATCCACAGAGCGTTTATGCCGCGAAAGCTCGTTGACAATGAGTATCAGTATGGTAGGCTGGTAAGCCGGCAGACGGCACAGATGGACTGTGTTGCGCCTGCGGCACCTGCCGCCTTTGCCTGCTAATCATGCTGATAGAGACTCGTTGTCAATGAGAACGCGGAATAAATGCTCATTCCACGTCCTAATCTACCCACTAAAATCTGCGAATAACCTGAAAATTTAAAGTCAAGCGATAACTTGACAGAAAGGATACTTTTATGTTGAAAGCAACAAAGAAAATCACAGCGATAGTTATGTCGGCTATTATACTATCAACATCAAGCATATCAAGTTATGCAACAAACAACTTGAGTGTTATTGATGAAAGTATGGAAAACAAAACGACATTAGACATAACAGAAGCATGTGAGCTCAAGGATGCAGACCTTTGGGATGATTCATTAAATAGAGAGTTCTATGATTATATTGAAGAACTTGAAAATTGTGAATTAAAGCTTGTTTCATTGAATGAAGTGAATTATGAACATTTATATGATAAAGAGATTCACTCGTTAGAGCAAGAACTTGAAACAATAAAAAAGCAAATCAGCAGATGTGACATTATGACGCTGGATGATTCAGAATTAGTTGATATAATAATGAACGCAGAATATAGAGATGAAGATACTAACTCAAGAACAAGTAGCGCAAATGGAATAAGAAGAGTTTCTGATCCGAGGGAAAATCTTGTGTCACAACTTAAACAATTATACTCCGTATATGCAACAACTTCTACCCGCACAATAGACGGAGAATCACATAAAATTGTTGAAGTTGTCGTTACAGATGCGGGAAAACCAAATGCAGTTGCTCTTCACAAAACAGGATTCAAACTATTATACGGATCATTTCTTTCAGGATCTGCTGATGCCAACAAGTGGATCAATGAGGCTATTTCTCTCGTAGCACAGGCTGGTGTGACCTTAATAACAGGCTTGATGCCGGGGGGAAAAGTGATTCCATATGCATATATTGCCGATAAACTGGTTTCGGGAAATCAACCCGCAAATCAGATAAGTGCAAATGGAAACGCTTTGCTATTGGCATTGAATACAGTCACAACGGTGAAATTTACTTATATACAAAAGAGTAATGGTGACTGGGTTCAGACCCTTTCAAGTAATAAAGTAAAAGCTGAACCAAGCTTTACCTCATATTTATCGATAAACGGTACTCCGTATACAGTTCCTTTTGTGGACAAGATGAAAGTAATCGATGGAGGTTTTAACTCATCTATTAATAGTGCTATAACTATTTATAAAGCAATGCAAGCTTCCCCCTATGTTTCTTCGGGGAATCTCGGCGTAACAGATGTGAGGTTGGTAAGCCAATATAAGGGAGCACTGATCGTCGATGTGTTATCTCCCAACAGTCCGCTTGGATTATGAAAAAATATATATTTATAATAACAATAACATTGCTTCTTGTGATATGTGTATTTATTGCGATTCCCAAAAGTAAAGATATTGTTATAGATACGAAACTCTATTATTTTGAGGATATGGTTATTTCTGATTTAACGCCCGTTCAAGACGAGATGAGCATTGAAATTAACATTAAGGCTACCTTTTATGTTACTGGGAAAACTGGAACAAAAGGATTTGTAAAACTGGATGGAAAAGAATATATCATCAGAGATCTATTCTTTGATAATAATAGATATTATTTGATGATGATGTATTCGGACGATTATAGGTCTGCTGATTTTTGGACAATAGAGCTGGAGAATAATTTAGAAAGCATCGTATGTAAATATGACGGAATATTGTGGTTTGGACTATCAGGCACAGATATAATAAATGAGGTTTCTGAATATTTCAGATATAAGATAAGCAAATAGTTTGTGTTCCTGTTAAATGTCGCTACTACCCCATTTGACAGAAATAGTGAATGTATTTTGTTATTTAACATCATTTAAACTACAATAAACAAACGATGTACCAATCAATTAATGGAATTTGCAGGGACAAAAAACTTAATAAGCCTTGTGAATGTTAACACCTAAGCAATAACCAATATAATAGTATAGCGCATAGCTTACAATTGTAGGTTGTGCGCTTTTTCTTTTGCACAAAAAACTCTGCCCGTTTATTGCGAGCGGAGTTTTTGATTATTCGATTTTGAATAAAGCGTCAATCGTAAGTACTGGGGTCAAAATAAATACGGAAACCGCTTGTTCGTTTATTCAGTTTTTATTACTTCGAGCGCTATCAGCACGCCGAGCCGAAAGCCGCGAGCAAAGTCTGCTTCGCTCTCTAACTGTGCCTCAATGCGGAGTGCGTCTGTATAGTCGTTGAGCAACTCCTTGCATTTTGGAAACTGTTCAAGCAGCTTTTCTTCGGTACTGCGTATCGTGTTGCGGTTTTCTCTGAAACGCTCCGTATTCGGCGCTGGCTTTTCGCACGGGCTAATCTCACCATAGTAAAGTTTGCTGATTATTGATTCCATAGATGTTTTCCTCCGGTATTACATTATAATAGTACAAACCGATTAGCCGCAACCTGTCTGTTGATGCGGTTTAGGAAAACTTCTTAATGGGAGTGGAACGGGACGGCACCCATAGAATAAAACAGATATCACAAACAGAATATGCAGAGTTGCAAAGGGGTTGACACCCATAGAAAAAAACATCATTGTAACGGATGCAGACGGAAAAGCAATAGGAAGCACCTACCCAAAACGGGCTAAGGGGCTTGTGAAAAACGGTCGGGCGGAGTATGCCGACGACCAAACGATACGTCTGAGATTTACTCGCGCTCCGACCGCAGTTGATACTACGGAGGAACACAAAATGAGTAAAGTTATAAATTTCAATGCAAGAGAATTCAGACTTGACGAAACGTGCGTGACCTTTGATGATGACGGCAATGTGATCGGCAGGAGCAATGTCGGTGAGCGTGCGTATCAGACCACCTCGCTCGGCAGTTTCGAGATGTGGGAGATCGGCGACTGGGGCTGGAACTGGACGCAAATAGTGTCCGAGAAGAAGCTCGAAAAGAACACCGATTACATACTGCGTTTTGCAATGACCGGCGGACACTGTGATACGTTCGACGAAACGTCAAAGGTCATACTTAACGCAAAAGACGGATATGATACGCCGGAAGCCGCTTGGGAAGACCGAATGACGTTCAACATCGCACAAAGCAAGTATGAACCTGTCATCAGCAAGCGTGACAAGACAGGACTGCTGCGTGTGTTCGAGATACCGTTCAATTCCGGTGAAAAGGAAAACTGGCGCATAGTATTTGTCGCTATGCACGCAGTCGCAAGATTTTTCACCGCACCGGATAATGCCGCTTTCGAGAAGCTTGAGGACTTCACCTACGATGACTGGCGCAGGGAGCGGGAGCAGCAGCTCAATACCGGGAACCGCGGAAACGGCGGGAACAGCAGCAACAGACTCGAAATGGTACTGAATGCGGTCAAAGACATATCAGCTTTAAGTGCGGGCAGCAAAACCGCTGCCGACACGGAGTACGATGAAAAGCGGTTCGCGGATCTGCTGAGAGACTTCGGTGACGGTGCGGTCATATCGCTTGGCAGCATAAAGGTAATCCCGTCATACAGCACGGAACTCTATGATATCGGCGGCGCTGTTGACGGCGCAGTGCTTGATCTTCACAACGCTGAGCTGACCGCTAAGGCATTCTCAATGATCGTGAACAAGCTGTGCGACGGTTGCGTTGTGAATATGTCCGGTATAAGGGTGACATCAGAAGGACTTGAGAATATGTACGATGTCGGCAAGAAGTCCGACGGCGTGATATTGACACTTGACGGGGCGACGCTCCCGCAGAAAGCTCTTGATCTTATTTACAGCAAACGAGGCAACGGCTGTGCTGTATATAATCAGAACTTAACAGTTAAATGATCTTGCAAAATACTTTACTTGAATAACAACAAAGGTGCGATCCGAAAGGGTCGCACTGTTTTTTACAACAGTAGATAAGACTAAAATCAAAATCCCCTCAACTTGCGTCAAGGGGATAAGATTGTATTGATGTTACTCGATAGGATTTGACAGCTCCGCCGCGATCAGAGCGCCGAGCCGGAATCCGCGCTCGAAGTCGTCTTCGAGTTCAGGTTATTCCTTTGGAGAGAATAACTGCAAAATGCTCTGGAATATTGACATTACCACTTGTTCTGTGGTATAATAATATAGACGAAAGCAAGGTGGCTTCCAATGGACAAAGAATTAGGCATTATAGCTTCAAAAGAAGAGCGTTAGCAGGAAGCCAAAGGCTTTACTCTTATTAGCGATGTGTTTATGTCTGTTGCATTCGAAGATATAGCTGCCTGTGAGTATGTCATCAGAATACTTATGGGAAAGCCCGATTTGGTGGTAATTGATGTCAAAACTCAATACACTATATCAAAGATCACATCACGCGATGCTCGGCTTGATGTGCTTGCGGAGATCACTGCTGTTGACAGCAAAAACAAGCTGGTGAACATTGAGATACAGCGAAGGGATACTGTTGACCATGCAAAGCGGACGCGGTTTTATGGCTCGATGATCGACAGTGAGTATCTGCAAAAAGGCAAAACATACAGCGAGCTGCCCGATGTTTATATCTTCTACATCAGCGAAACAGATATATGGAGGAGCGGGAAGACTACATACGAGGTCGTTAAAACGCTGGGCGGACAGCCCTATGATGACGGTATTCATACCGTGTATATAAACGCGGCTGTCAATGACGGTTCCGCAATAGCTACGCTTATGCAGTATTTTAAAAGCTGCGATCCGGACGATGACAGTCAAGGAGCGCTTTCAAACAGAGTTCAGAAGCTGAAATCCGATGAGTAGGGTGAGTTTATGTGTGAATTAACGCAGAAATGGTATAATGACGGCGAAAAAATGGGAAAAGCAGAGATTATTATTAATATGATGGATAGCCTTAAGGTATCTTTAGAATCGGCTTTACAGACAGCAAAGATTCCAGATAGCGAAAAGCCCTTTTATATTGCTCTTGTAGAAAACATAAAGAGCGGTAAGGTTAAAAGCGAGTGATCCTTATGTGTGAATTAACACAGAAATGGTATAGAGACGGTGAGAAAACGGAAACTGCAAAAGCGGTCATTAACATAATGGATAGCTTGAAAGTATCCATAGACTCTGCTATGCAAACCGAAAAAAATTCCAAAAACAGAAAAAATATTTTATGTTGCCCTCGCTGACAACATAAGAAGCGGCAAAGTAAAAAGTGAGTAAGTATTACACCTGCTCACTTAACAGTCGTGAGGTACAATTAGAGAAGTATCAGGATTTGGCATAACGGTTGACAATAAAGGACATCGGAACTATAATTCCGGTGTCCTTTTATTTGATTTTATGGTATACAACGACAGCAGTAACCGTAAACACATCGATTGGAAAACATCTTTATTACGATACGCTCAAAATCACAACATCTTCCCACACAAAACACACAATAAGTTTTATATTTGGCGTTCATTGAGTATTCTCCGCAGTATTACTGTTCAGCACGGATAATATGTCTTCAATTCCGGCTTCGTTAAGACTGTATTCTATTCCTTCTATCCAGCTTTCAAATGTATCATAATTTCCGGCATATCCCATATCCAGCTTTTCCGTGATTACCTTATCGGTATCGGATATTTGCTGTGATACTTCCGAAAAATCAATATCAGTATCAAGAATATCGGAAATTATCGCCTGTGAATATGCCTCCGCTATCTCCTCCGGTGTTTCAAGTGTGTCGATATCCCACACCACTGATCTGTCAATATACGAATATCCTGTCATACGGCAGTAGAAGCGATAAAAGTTTCCGTGAGATATCACTCTGTCGGGTCTGCCGTCTGTGAGTTCATAGTCCTCGCCCTCAACCCCGAATGTGAGCAGGTTGTTGAGATAAGCGTCAGTCTGAGTCAATGCAAGCAGCTCAAACGCTTTTTCTTTATTTGCCGATGCAGAAGAAACACCTGTGGCTGTCTGCGTAGTCCTTATCCGCTTAGTACCGCCGAATACCGGAGTAATATTCTCGTTTCCGTTGAACGCTGTAAACGGCTTGTCGGCGCAGCCTCCTTCGGCAAGAAATACTCTCGCAAATTCATCACCCGACTGATTGCCGGAGAGCAGACCATTTGCTGAAAGTATAAAATACTCATTCAGCGCCGAAAGATAGTTTTCATCATCGAGTACAGAACGGAAGCTCCTGCTTTCATCGTCATAATATACTGCCTGCGAAATACAAGCACCGTTCACATAGTAAGCAGGGGAGATAAGATCGCTGCGCAGCGAGAATGGCTGCTGTCCCTCCGATTCCTGAATTATCCGCAGCATTTCAAGCTGTTCGGACGGTGAAAGCGTAGTATCGTATTCAGGGTATTTTTCAAGCAATTCTGTCGAGTACCAATATCCTGCATTATCTGCAAGCGTATGCATACCTCCGTCTATACCGTAGATTTTTCCGTTAACGGTAAGCCCCGACCAGTGTTTTTCCGGCATCAGCTCATACAGACTCAGTCCTGTGTCGCTTGCAAGATATTCGTCCAGCGGCTCAAGCAATCCTTCTTTCGCATAATCCGGGTATTCATACCTGTTTTCCGAAGGAAGCGGCATATAGAATATGTCAATTTCTCCGGCTCCGTTTACATCTTCCCTGATAAATTCACTGTAATCCTTGGTTATGACAGGAGGAAATTCCTCTGCGCGCTCCGGAGTGATGATACGGAACTCTACCTCATAATCGCAGCCGAGACTATTCAGATATTCATTCACCTTGTCCGTGTGAATATCTGCTTTTTCCATTCCTTGATCCTGTATTGCCCATACAAGTTTTGTCTTTTCAGCGGGCGTTTCTTCGTTCTCTGATATCGGTATCTTTTCTGCGTCATCACTCGCAGTGACGGCAGCAGCCGTTGTGGCGGGCTTTGATTCGGGTGGTCTATACCCTGCGCCGGACTGTGTGCCGCTTTCCGCGCAGCCGCCCACAGAAATTACAAACATTAATGCAGTCAATGCCGATAGTGTTTTCTTCATAGAAATTCCTCCTTCTCATTACGGGAGTATTCTCCCTTTTGACTGCATTGTAGCATATCATTTCCACATAATCAATACATTTTGACCGAGTGGTCACACACAGCAACCGAACGGTAACAGCGCGATATTGACCCATCGTCATAAATATGCTATAATAATTCCGGAGGGGATAGTATGAGGATAGCGATCTGTGATGATGACAGTAATTATATGGAAAGCAGGCTAGTTCCTACTGTCGAAGGTGCTGTACACGATGCGGGAGCTGCGGCGGAGATAATGCGCTTTACAGACGGAAATGAGCTGATACGGGAATTTGAAAACGACAATGGGTTTGACATTGTGCTGCTCGACATTGATATGCCTGCAATAAATGGAAAAGAACTTGCCGGGAAACTGCGTTTATTAAACTCGTATTTTTTTCTGGCATTTATCACATCTTACAAAACCGAGGTCTTCAATACGATACCTTACCGCATAAACGCATTTATACCGAAGGACAGTCCGACAGAAACAATGCGCTCGGAGCTGTGCCGTGTGATATCGGAATATAAGGATTTTGCACCGGAATACAGATTGTTTGAAACGTTGGACAACGGCGGAAAGAATGTAATACGGGTCGTTGCGGACGATATATTCTGTTTCTGCTGCATACGAAGAAATGTGTACCTTAAAACCGGAAACCGAGCCTACCATCTCGTTAAGGAAAAAATATCGGAGCTTGCAAAGGAATATACACAATACGGTTTTTTTGAGATATGCCGCGGCTATATCGTGAATATTTCAAAGGTGCGCACCGTGAACAGCCTTGAGGTCGAGCTTGACAACGGCGAGAAACTGCCGCTGAGCAGGCGGCGGGCGAAAGAGCTGATGTCGAGGATATCCGAATATGTGACGAGCAAGGCGATGTGAGGTGATGATATGCTTATCTGCGATCTTATTTTTCTTGCGGCGGAATGTATTATCGGTTTCGTATTTGTAATGCTGCTTTCCGGCAGTTCTTTTTCCGGAAAGACAAGTGCAGCAGTCGGCAGCTGCATTTACTTTGTTGTATGTTTTGGAGCAAGTTTGCTGCCTTATGTATTGTTCCGTCTGATTTCAATGCTCGCATTATTTCTGCTATGTATGTCAATTTCAGACGAACACCGTCATAAACTCTTGGCGTATTCCTCGACTGCTGTTTACTGTATATCGGCATCAGAAATCATAGTAAAAAACCTTATGATGACCTTAATGAGTGAAGACTACAAGATCGTATTTTACGGCAGTCTGCTGAACCATATCATAATGCTCATAATCGTAACACTTGCCGAAGCAGGAACGGTTTATGCCGCTTATCGAATTTTTACAAGAGAAAAACTTGACACGCTGCGTGAAATGTGGATGCACTACTCATTTATTATGTCTGCGTTTACACTGATAGCCGGGATACTTGTATCATTCTATCCTCTTAACGGCAGCAATACCGAACGAACACCGATCATTCTCGCTGTGTCAGTGTTGTTCCTTATAATAAGCCTTGTGGTCACAGACTTTTTCGTTCAGATATGTATTGCACACCGACGTGAGAAGCAGATGTATATTTTGCGTTCGGATCATATGAATATGAAAGAACAGCTTGCGGTGCAATTCCGGATTTCAAAGAGACTGCAAAAAATACGGCATGATATTAAAAATCACCTTACCGGTGCTGCTGCACTTATAGAAAATGGCGAATACGACAAGGCAGCTGAGTTGCTCAATGAAATAAATGACAGTGCAGACCGCTTACAGCCTGTGCTTAATCAAACCTCCGGAAACAGTCTGATAGATTCGATCATAGCCTACAAGTCAGCTGTATGTGAAAGCAAAAACATTGCATTTGAATACACACTTGAGCAGATTCCCGATACTAAGATAGACCTTGCGGATATCTCCTCAGTGCTTGCCAATTTGCTCGATAATGCAGTCGAAGCAGCCGAACTTTCGGAAAGGCGTATTGTTAATGTGAAGATATTTGCGTACAAGGACTATCTCACAATTATTGTCAAAAATACCTTTTCCGGAATAATAAAACAGCAACAAGGCAGACTTGGTACTCTCAAACGCGACAGTGACCAACACGGTCTTGGTACAGAAATAATCAGCGAGATCTGTGAGCGTAACAACGGGATATATAAATACCGCATACTTGGAAAAATGTTTACCGCAAGCGCTATGATGAAAATTTAACTTTCACCAAAGGGAAACGCAGATGAAGACCACCCGCCTGTAATGGAGCAGGAGTGATCTCCGGAAGATACAGGAACCCCGTACCGCTTTTTCAGCGATACGGGGTTTTGTAGGGGGTTATTATTCCGGAAGATCCGGTCTTACCGATGTAACTGCGGCATCAGCCGTGTCTCTGCGCGGCATGATATCGTATATACCGCGTCTTTCGTCAGCGCCTCCCGGTGTGAGCTCGTCTCCGCCAACTGTCAGACCGTTCACAGAAACTCTGCTCGCGGCGGTCAGGTCAAATCCGAACATATTGTCTGCGGTCACGACCGTACAAGCGTGATAAAGACCGTCCTTATCATAAAACCCAACACTGTTTAACTCCTTTATCGGCACTGTTACGTTTCCGAGCAATATATCGACATGAAGCTCGGTCGCACCGTTTGATTTATCACATGAGAACATCAGTTCGAGCCCATAGGTCGAAAGCCGCATACTTTCGAGCGTTACGCCCGGCAGACCATACTCTGTCATGTCGGTATTGAGAACTATACCGGGGGAGTCTGACGCAGCGCCGTTCACCGTAATGGTCGTACCGACCTCGATGCCGTCATCGGTGGGGGGGATCTCAATTATTTGTACTTCTTCGGTCTTACCCTCGGGAACATCAAGCAGAGCCCACATAGTGTATGTGCCGCCGTCCTCCTTCACACAGTCCTGTGCCAGATTGCGCGGATCGCTGACCGATCTGAACGCAAGAGATTTTCCGTTTATCAAGTCAGCTTCGCCGACAAGCTTCACGGCAAGGATATGTCCGTCATATCGCCAGTCTTCCATACGCACAGTTCTTGAAGAAAAATCAAGCAGTTCACTTATTTCCTGTGTATCGGGAGTCTGTTCCTGCGCAGCGGCATAAGCAGAGGTCACCGTTGCAGGGTACTGTATGTCGGGCGCTTCATACACAAGCACATCGCCTACATATACTCTGCCGATATTCGATGTATCACAGGGTTCGGAAAAACCTCTGAGAACATATCCAACATTTCTCGCCGTGTCATACCAATTGTTTTTTGCGTCACTGCAGCTTATCGGGTAGTTGCCCTTCATATAGACCTCGACGGACGGCAGCTCGAAATCAACGTCATTGACGTCGGTTGTCTTATACTTGAGGATCATCTCGCTTTGTGAAACAAAAAGCTCTGAAATGTGCGGGTCAACACCCTCGACATCACACGGCAGTCTGAACACATAGTTTGAGTTGTCGCACTTTGCGATATATGTTCCGCGTACTTGACTTTCACTGTTGATAATATCCACTTCAAGCGAATGCGTCGGTTCTTCGGGGATAATATCCACGATAAATGATACCGAAGTACCTTTACTTGTGGTCACAGCATGGTTTATTACAGTGTATTTACCGTCTGTGCCATGCCAGGCTACAGAGCCGAAAGCTTCCGTTTCTGTTATTGCTCCTCCGTCATTTCGTTCCACCGTATAATATAGCCGCAGCAGCACAGTATTGAATTCATATCCTGTGATACTTACTTTATAATCCCCAAGATCGAATGCAGTAAATGATGTATAGTAGTCTGTGACATGTTCGACAGCCGTTGTTGTCACAATTCCGCTCGGCTCGGTATAAGGCAAAGCCGCAGTTGTTGTCTCTGCGTTCTGCGAATACCCCGCACCGTTGCTGCTCTCAATACCGCGCTCTTTCAGCCCGCCGTGCTCATTCAGCCAGTTAAGCCCGAATACCGCTCCTGCAAGTACCGCGGCTGTTCCGGCTATACCTGCAATAACGTTAAATACCTTATTGCTCTTGTGTTCCGGCTGCACCGGTGATAATTCCACAATACCGGGATGAAGAGTGTTTTTCTCATTGCTGCTCATTATCTCTGCCCTTTCCTGTACCTTTCTGCTGAACTCAGCATTGCTCATAGGACGAAAAGAGCCGTTCATATCGCTCAGTGTATTATCAATTGCCTTTTTATAGTCCATGATCTAAGCTCCTTTCATCATCGAGAACATCACGAAGCTTATCCCGTCCGTGCTTTAACCGCCATTTTACAGCCGCTGCACTTATCCTCAGCATTACGGCGATCTCGGCGACTCCGTAACCTTCGTAATAATAAAGATACAGCGTAGTACGGAGTTTGGGGTTCAGTGACATTAACGCGGTTCTGATTCCGTTGTCATCATTGGTCTTGTTATCCTGCATTTCTCCCAGTGAGTCAATAGAAACATAGTTTTTGTTCCAATGAGACTTCAGATGATTGAAACTATGGTTTATAGTGCATCTTATCAGCCATGCCTTTATATGCTCGTCACTGTTGAAGCTGCCTTGATATGTAAACAGTTTCAGGAAAACATCTTGTGCAATATCCTCTGCATCGGCAGGATTTTTCACTATAAACAACGCGGTATCTGTCACCGTTCTGCGATATAGTTCTATGTATCGGTCAAGATCGAGTCCGGACATCGACCCACTTCCTTTCACTAAAAAGCGCTTTCTGTACTTAAAACAATTGGGAACGGCTAAAAGTATAACTCCTTTTTAAAAATCGGCATTATCAACAATATTATACACTGCTTTTGCAACAAATGCAACAAAATCCCCGTACCGCTTTTTCAGCGATACGGGGGTTCTGTGTTATTCTGCTGTCTCGCCGAGAACGATAGTCTGACCGTACAAGGAGACAGAATGGATATTGTCAAGGTCAAGCGGCGCGTCAAACACACCGAACGTGTATTCATAGCTTGAATACTTATCATAATGACCGGTAGAGAGCATCGTATGCGCTTCCTCTCTTCCGTCAGTGAACACAACAGTGCAGTCTGTGTTCTTCGGGTCAAGGAAGAAGTCGCTGCCGTCCTTTTCGATCACAAATCCCATTGGCGAAAGCGCGATCTCCCACCTGCCGAATTCGTCATTTTCTGTAACAGTCTTTATCGGCTCATGTCTCGGAACGGTAAGCGGTACTTCCACATAGCCTGCTCTGCGCTCGACGTGATCGGTAAGATCGCCGATGTACAGTTTCAGCGTATCGTCCTTGTCGAGCGGAACAAAGAAGCTTGTGTATTTTATGACGCTGCCTTTCTCGTCCGAGGTTATTTCGATCTTTCCGCTTCCGCACTCCTTTGTAATTGTGGAGTGAGCGCCGAAGAATATGCTGTACGACGGGTCATCTTTGGATTTGTATGACTTATGCTCATAGTATTCGGGGTCTGTCGAGCGCAGCTCCATTTCCGCCTTGCAGACATGACCGTCATACTGCACCGAGGTGACAATGCCCTTGCTGCCGTCCGCGAGTGCGAACTCATTACCGACCTCCAGCGCTCTTTCGCAGTTATAGATCTCACAGCTGTTGACTGTTATCGTAACAACATCGTTTATGTCTATCGGGTCAAGGAACTGATAGAACTTATACGCCTTTCCGTCCGGCATCGCTATCCCGGAAGGTTCATCGACGAGTCCGCGCATTTCTTTCGTACTGCCGTCGGCAAAGTTTATCGAGACCTCAAAATTAGAGACTGCGTGCGAGAAAGCAACGCCCTCTTCGGTAGAGTAATCCGTCGGTCCGTCTGTCACGATAAAGCTCAGGCTGTAAGGCGTGAGCACGAATCTGTCAAAACGATAATAAACGCTTCCGGAAACTTCCTTGTTTATCTCACGTTCGATCTTCGGGATATTGCTGTTATAACTTACGGAGAAGAAGCTGTCGCCGAACGGCACCTCAAGCGAGTCAACAGGTTCAGTGGCGTAAATATTCTGCAGTGTCTCAACAATGCCCTCTTCCGCTCTGTCATAGCTTATATCCGCAGAAGAGCATCCTGCCGAGTTGTCGGGAAATACATTCGTTATTTGATAAAAATATGCTGCACTGGAAGTCCTTTTTATAGGTTCATCGTAGCAGGTCTCATAGCGAATGCGCAGATTTACGGTGTCGAACGCATATCCCGTGACGTGAACGCGCTTTCCGTCGCAGTCAAACCACTCGTCGGCAGGCGTATAGAGCGGAGAGAATTCTATGTCGCGAAACTTTTCGTAATTATCGAGCATTTTCTTGATTTCTTCACTATCTTCGCCGTATATGCCCGAAGCTTCGTCACCTGAGAAAGCGATCTCCTCGCCTGCTACCGTTACACTCTCGATATTGTAGATATCTATCGTGTCGGGCTTAAGCCACATCATATAATTAATACAGTATTCCGGCATTGCCGCGATCATCTCCGCACCTTCGGCTTCGCTTATTCCGGACTTTCTGAACAGATTATCAAATTCCAGCTGTTCAGCCGGGGTAATGTCATCGGGAGACAGACGCAGCTGCATAAAATTGCCGGTATTTGGAAATTCCTCATGTGTGCCGTCTTTATAGTTGATTATAAAGAACTGTGGTTCATGCGCTTTCTTCAATACCGTATCATCGTCATAATCGCTGATGATCGTGACTCCGAGCGGAGAGACGGTAACGCCCTGTATTCCGGGCTTGTCGGTAACGGCACAGATATGCTCCTGCTCTTTCCCGGGTATATAGTATGAGCCGACATGGATAGCTTCTTCGGAAGTTTTTGCTCCGTCCGGCATATACTCGAATGTAATATTGTCTATATTTTCGCCTTCACCGGTAAACAACTCCTTAGAGAACACATAATAGTTGTCACCGAGCTCCGGCAGCTTTGCAAACGAACCGTACCAGTGCCTTACAACCGTTTCCTGATACTCATAAGGGGTTATTAAGCAAGGGTCTGTATTCCAGGTCTTATTTTCATCAAATTGATAATTCAGCATTTTCGGGTCTGTTTCACGTTCGCTGTGATAGTCCGCTTTATAGATCACCCTCAGGAAATGCCCGTCATATTCTACACTCTCGATAGTCGCGGTAAGATCACCGAATTCAAGCACATCGCCCGCCGCTTCAAGCAAATTCCTGCTGTCTCCGCTGTTTACTTGTGCAGTAATAGTCTCATCATGATACCCCGCACCATTGCTGCTCCCGATACCGCCCTCTTTCAGCCCGCCGTGCTCATTCAGCCAGTTCAGCCCGAATACCGCTCCGGTGAGAACTGCGGCTGCACCCGCAATACCGACCGCCGCGTGAAGTATCTTTGCGCTTTTTTTCGGCTCAATGTATTCCGGAGTTATCTCCGTGAACTTCATCTGCTTTACATTATCGTCTTTCTTCATATTTTTTGCCCTTTCTAAAACATCATTGAATGCTGTTTCATGGTCAGGACAGGAATAATTGCCGCCGAGCTGTGAAAACGCCTGCTTGAATATATCTTTTGTATCCATTCTACCCATTCCTTTCATTTCCGATGATTTTTTTCAGACGGTCTCTTCCGCGCCGAAGTCTCGAACGAAGAGCCTGTTCGCTTATACCGAGCATTTCCGCCAGCTCCTTCACCGGGTACTCTTCATAATAATGCAGATAAAGAGCAACACGGTATTTCTTGTCAAGCTTCATTATCATCGGTAACAGATCAGATCCCTGTGTCTCGTCTGCTGCCATGCCCGACGCGGCTTCAAGCGGACGTGAAAACCTGTACCAATGCGATCTCACATGATCTATGCTTTTGTTTACCGCGCACCGCAGCAGCCATGCCTTGATATGCTCGTCATCAGTGAATGACGTACCGCAGGTGTACAGTTTCAGAAAGACCTCCTGCGCTATGTCGTATGAATCGTCCGGATTTTTGCAGCAGCAAAGAGCGACGGCATACACACTTTTGTAATACAGCCGCATATATCGGTCAAGCTCGCTTTCCGTCATTCCTATCCTTCTTTCCTGCTTATGTTTCAGGGGCGCCTCTGATAATAAAACGAATGAGTGTCGGATTTTTGGTCACCTTTTTGAGAAGAAGATCACTTTTGTAACAATTGACAATATTATACATCACTTTTACAGCAAATGCAACAAAATCCCCGTACTGCTTGTGCAGTACGGGGTTCTGCTTATTCTGTTGTTTCGGCTTCTGTATCGCCGTCAGTCGTTTCTTCGGGTAATTCATCCTGCTGCATGGTCGGAATGGGTTCCGTGTCACCGTAAACGCACTCGCCGCAGACATATATCTCTTTGACCTGTGCGATATTTAATTTCTCTGAAAGAATAAAGTGATATATGTTCTGTGAATTCTCGACAAGCGTTCCGCCCTTGTTTTCAAGCGAATCAAGGTCGATTATGCTTCCGTCGTTCATTACGAGATATGTGTCGTTTGTGTCAAATCCGACAACTGTTTCACAGTCAAACGTGATCATCACCGAGTAATCTCCAAGCGTCACACTCTCGACGTTTATCTTTTTGCCTGACAGAAGCGCGACTTCCTTGCCGACATTATATGTACTCGTTCCTATGTTGGGCAGTTCTTCGGGCGTGAAAACAATAATACCCGTGTTTTTTTCGTCGAATGGGATAAGCACCTCGCTTGCCCATGTATGGTCGTCCATGAAGTATATCTTTATCGGTTCGTCAAATATTACTCTGTTATAGACGATCTCTCCGATGTAGCTTACGGTATCTCCGTTCGCACCGAGCTTGTCAACTCTCGAACCGTGTGTTGTATAAGGTTTTTCGGTATTATCGCCAAAAGCCCATATCGGAACGACAGAACCGTCCGCAGGAAGTCCGTTCTTGAATGTAACGTCATACTGCAAAACAAGAGTCATTCCGTCAAACGCCAGCCAGTTGACATTTATATCACACTTTTCGGTCTCGGCGTGCGCATCGGTCAGCGGCATTCTGTCCTCCTCGGGAGGGATATAGAAGCTCTGGAAGCAGTTATAATCAGCTTTCAGTTCTGCGGAAACAGCTACACATTCGGGTGCTTTTATAGGCAGTGTATATTTTGTACCGTCAGCCACATCAATTAAATCAATATATACTGTGCTTCTTGCCTCCGGATATGTCAAGTCAGACATCATAAGTATCCTGTCTTCCGAGCGGTACAGCTCATATCCGGTCACTTCTGCTTCATTGCCGGAGACATTTATCTTGGATATATCTGGGTTTTCACCGATAATATCATAGGCGATACGCACCTTGATTCCGTCAAAATAACACCACCTCGGCTCAACTACGAACCCGTTGAACTTATATCTTGTTCCGTCGGGGATAGCTACAGCGTATTTCTCCCATTCGATACCGGAATCATATATCATTTTTCCGGTATTTTCATTGACCGCAGGCTGAACATTATCCGCATTCACGGTCGCAGTGAAGGTATATTCGGGAACATCGAAATCATCATTAACGGTAGGCGGGATTATCAGGTCAATGCTGTCCGCAGGATTTTCCAGTTCAACAGTCATGGAGCAATTCTTTATTCTTTCCGAAACGGAGAAGCTGTTTGTCACAGTAAATATGTGCTTTATGTTCTCATCAGGTTCATCCATAAAGGAAAAAGCGTCCATATTCTTCATGCCGTTTACAAGCAGGTGCCAACTTTTTTCTGGATCATAATACTTTTCAAGTTCGTTATCAAATAACACGTCCCAATTCAGATTAAGTGTCTTTCCGTCAAACTCATAGCTGTTTATTGTGACAGTTACGGCTAATGTTCTTAGTTCAAAAGTCGCAGGAACTTCTGTCTTAGCTTTTGATACGGTCATTGCTTCCGTTGTCGCTGCTTCACTCTGCGCAGGCTCGGTCATATCCTCATGATACCCCGCGCCGTTGCTGTTCTCAATACCGCCCTCTTTAAGTCCCCCGTGCTCGTTCAGCCAGTTCAGCCCGAATACCGCTCCGGTGAGAACTGCGGCTGTCCCGGCTATGCCTGCGACTACGCTGAGGGCTTTATGTCCTTTTGTTGGTGTTGGCTGTACTTCATACGCCTGCGTATTGTATGTTCTTTCGTTTTCGTTGTTATTGTTCATTGTTTTTGCCCTTTCCAGTATGTTGTTGACTACTGTTTCATCATCGGGGCATGAATGTTCTTTCCGGATATCGGAAAAAGCTTTTTTGAAAAACATTTTATAATCCATGATCGTTTTCTCCTTTTTCCAAAAGCAGTCTGAGCTGATTTTTGCCGCGTTTTATCCTTGCTCTCACGGCAAATACGCTTATACCCAGTATTTCAGCGATCTCATTGACGGTATATTCCTCATAGTAATACAGGTACAACGCAATGCGGCATTTCCTGCTGACCTTCATAAGTATCGGAATAAGACTGTTTTCGTCTTTATTATAGTTCATTCCGCTTGTCTTTTCCGAGGCGGCTTCCAACGGCAGCGAATATCTGTTCCAGTGTGATCTCAGAATATCCTTGCATTTATTCATAGTACATCGGAGCAGCCATGCTTTAACATGCTCATCTTCGTTAAATTTCCCATTATGAAGGTACAGCTTCAGAAATACTTCCTGTGCAATATCACAAGCATCACTCGGATTTTTACAGCCGCACAATGCTGCGCTGTAAACGCTTGAATAATACTGTCGTACATATCGCTCAAGTTCACTTCCGGTCATTCCTACCCTTCTTTCTGTATTAAGGTACCTTTGACAATAACACGATCCGGTCATTAAAAATTAGACTTATTTTTGAAAAGTTTTTTAAATTTAGCAAAATCACTAATATTATACATCAGTTTTACAGCAAATGCAACAAAAGCCCCGTACCGCTTTTGCGGTACGGGGATAGGCTTATTAATCTATGTTTGTTGCAGTCCCTACAATGCCGCCTTCGAGCGCTGTCGGTTCAGTTTCGCCGTCAGGAAAAGATATCGTAAGGCACGGACCTGTACACCAGCCGGTAGCGCCGACTGCGGCAATAACATCACCTGCGCGCACGGTGTCACCCTCGGTCACATAAAAGTCGCTGAGATGTCTGTATCTCCATTTTCTTCCGTCAGCCGCCTGTATGGTGATGTAAATGCCTTCTCCATACCCCGGAACGTTTCTGGAGAATGTTTCGATAACTGTACCGCTCGTGATCGCCTTTATCGGAACGCCTTCCTCGCCAACGGCGAAATTGAATTTCCTATCGTCGCTGTTTGTCCATTTATCGCCGTCATAGTATGACACTTTCTCTTTCTCCAGCTTATCAAACGGGAAGCAGTAATCCTCGCCGGCGTACTGTTTCAGAATGTCGATAGCATCGTCACCCTCCCAGTAGCCTGTCCGCGGGTCGGTAACGCTGATTGCACCTGTCAATACATCAGTCAGACCGCCGATATTCTCAAAGCTCAGAACATACAGCACATTACCGTCATCAATAAGTGCCAAAGACCATATATCAACAGTATTGAGACTGCCCTGCACATTTTCTTCCCGTCCATAGTATGTATCGACTGTCAGACCGAGATTGTCGCTGAAATATGACTCGTGTTCAAACTTTTCCGGGTCAAACCCGTTCATTTGTGCAAGCCCGCTTATGCGGCCTTCGGGCGTATCTGCAATAAGGATGGTCTGTGTTGTCAGCTCCGGCTTTTCGCTTTTGCTGTCCTGTGTTCCGATAGTGGTTGTGACAGTGCCGGATTCAGAGTAATTGTCCACGTATTTAGACGATTGTATAATATCGCAGCCGTACAGGCTCGTGGTATATATCCTTGCACCGACGCCGAAATCAAGAAGATCGTATCCGTAGGCTTCTCCGGCTTCGGCAAAAGTTTCAAAGGAAGAAGGCGTATCGCTGCTGACATAAACAGCTACGATCGTTGACTTTTTTTCTACTGCTGCTCCCGCTTCCGGTACTGTCCGTATTACGCAGTTTTCGGGAACTTCATTACTTTCTGAACGGGTGACGGAGTATTTTATGCCTTTGTTTTGAAGCAATCTCACAGCGTCATCTATATTAAGTCCGGTGATGTCGGGAAGCTCGAAGAAATCTATCATCGGCTTATACACGAATTTATACTGCTGTCTGTCCGCTTCGATAGGCTGTGTGGTCTTTCCGTCTGTGTTAAGATATTCTATTCCCATAGCATAAGCCTTTAAGGGTTCAAGCTTTACAGGTACGGAATAAGTGCAGCGGTGAGTGCAGCTGTCAGCTTCGGGAACTTCTTCTATGCTGAACTCCTCGGTAGTATAATCTATGGGGGTCCCGACAGTAAGTTTTACATATTCCGGAGAGTAAGTTTCATAATTATCGCCCGTGTACAGAAGGCTGAATCTTGCGGTAAATGTTTCACCGTCATATTCTGCTCTGTTCAGCCACACGGTCGCGTCGTGGAACTGCACAGCCTTCCCGTAAAGCTCGCTTATATCCGGCAGTGTTTCCGGGTCAACAGTATTAGATGCCGGCGCAATGAATTCCTCGCCTTCCTTTGCCGGCATGGTGTACAAGAGTTCCGTTTCCGATGCAGCCGACGAGCCTGCTCCCGCTCCCTGCACATCCGGACCTTTCAGCCCACCGTGCTCATTCAGCCAGTTCAGCCCGAATACCGCTCCGGCGAGGACTGCCGCTGTTCCGGCAATGCCTGCGACTACGCTTATTGCCTTATGCGACTTCTTCGGCTCGATGTATTCCGGAGTGATCTCCGTGAACTTCATCTGCTTTGCATTTTCATGATTTTTCATTTTTTCTGCCCTTTCCATGATATTGTTCATTACCGTTTTGGTATCGGAAAAGGGGTAATCAGACATTTTAGCGGACAATGCCGCTTCAAACAGCTTTTTATTATCCATTGTCCGTATCATTCCTTTCTTTGTCAAGATATTTCTTCAGCTGTGTCCGTCCGCGTTTAAGCCGTGAAGAGACCGCATTTCTGCTTATACCAAGTATTTCGGCAGTTTCTTCGACACTGTAGCCTTCGTAATAATGCATATACATGACAATGCGATTGTTTTTTCCGATCTTGTGTATGAGATCGAAAACCCTGTCGCCGTAGCTGTCATAATGCACGGTCTCGCTTGCAGCTTCAAGCGGTACAGAATTTCTTCTCCAATGAGACCGGAGCAGATTTTTGCATCTGTTGACAGTACATCTTATAAGCCATGCTTTTACGTGTTCATCATCATGAAAGCTTCCGCTGTATGTATAAAGTCCGAAGAAAACGTCCTGCATTATATCATCCGCATCGCTTTGATTCTTAATGTAGCACAGCGCAGTCGAAATTACATTTCCGCGGTACATCTCAATATACCGTTCTACGTTTTTTGCGTCCAATCCGGTCTCACCTCTTTTCCGTTGAAAGGACCTTTCATATATAACACAATCCGGACACGCCCGAAATGTCACGGATAAATCAAATTCGGCAATTTCAACAATATATTATCATACTTTTGTGCAGAATGCAACATTTATTGCAGATATTGAAATTATATAACAATTATTGTATAATATTTTTGAAAAAGTGTTACTTTTTGACCGATTTTGTTGTATATAAGGGTAGAGGGGGAGCAATTCAAAGACTTTGGGACATCTGATGAACGCCGGGGAGAAAGAGAGAGGAAGATGACCGACGAAAAGATAATCGAGCTGTACTTTTCCCGTTCGGAGGACGCGATTGCCGAGACAGACAAAAAGTACGGCGCATACTGCCGCACAATGTCGCATAATATCACCGGAAGCCGTGAGGACAGCGAGGAGTGCGTGAACGATACATATTTAAAGGTGTGGAATGTTATCCCGCCGCAGCGTCCGCCGAGGTTCGGCGCTTTTGTTGTGCGGATATGCCGTAACATTGCGCTCAATATGCGGAGGGCGAAAGGTATGCTGAAACGCAGCGAGGAATATGAGGCGATACGCTTCGAGGAAGTGAGCGAGTGCCTGCCGTCAAAGGAAAATGTTGAAAAGACGCTCGATGAGAAAGCTGCAATAAAAGCGCTGGAGAAATTCCTGTCCGGGCTTTCTCCCGAAAAGCGTTCAATGTTCGTGCGCAGGTACTTTTATTTCAGCAGCTACGCGCAGATAGCGGCAGACCTCGGCGTTTCCGAGGGCAAGGTGAAAATGACCGTGAGCCGCACCCGCGAAAAGCTGCGGGAATATCTTGAAAAGGAGGGTATCGACCTATGACACGCGAGGACAGATTTCTCGATGTGTTCGGGAAGATAGACGACAAATATCTTGTTACGGCTTTGCCGGGAGCCTTTGAGCCCGATCTCGGGACTGCTGTTATACACGCCGACAAAAGTATCGAAGCTGTGGAGATCACCGAAAAGGATATCCGGCGCTATCGGATATTGCAGGCTGTGAAATACTCCGCGGCGGCTGCGGTTGTAATTGCTGCGGGTGCGCTGCTGTGTGCTAACTGGGATAAGATAGCGGTATCGGGCGGTGAGCAGTCCACTGTTTCATCACAGGACACAGGTTTTCCCGGAGCCGCGTCACAGGGTACAATGGACACGGTCATTTCATTGTCCCCGCCTATCCCGATGATAACTTCCACGGAGGGCGATACGGGAGAGAACAGCGGCAATTACGATCCGTTTTTCAACAGCACCGGAGACGAAACAGAGACAACAGATGATAATACCTTACCGGAGAATTTCAGCATTGCGGACGGACGCTATGAGACCGACATTTCCGCTGATATTGACTTTGAAGGGCAGCTTCAGGACGGAAGGATATTGTTCCGCTGGTCGCGCTACACCGGCGGGGAATACGATGTTACCGTGGACGGGTACACTCTGATATGCTCGGAGAACGGTACCGAATATTTTGACGTAGGTGATTTTGCGGCCGACAGCAAGGGGTGCGTAGTAAACCTTGACGGCACAGAGCAATTCCCGCTGTACTTCATAATACAGTGCCGGTTCAATTACGAGGGAATGGCTTTTCTCGGATATTCGGCGCCTTTTAAGATAGAGTGAGGAGAGGATATGGATAAAAGGATAAGAAAACACATAATCATCGAATATGTTCTGAAAGTTGCAATACCTGTCCTGTTCTTCGGTTTGTTTTATCTTGGTGCAAATACTTTTGGTTTATTCGGCACTCCGGAAATATTTGCTTGGATATGGCTAATATTATACATAGTAGCTTATTATTGGTATATCTCACTTCCGGTGTATATTCTGATACTGTTTGTACCCTTTGCGAAGCGCGAGGGCAGCTTCTTCAAAAAGTACATTCTCCCGCCGCTTGTCACCATAGGTATTATCGCTGGTATCATCGGAGTGATATTCGGGATAAAATGCGCTGTACAGGGTGTGAACGATCTCAGTAAGTACATCAGTGACAGACAAACCGGAGCCGAGATTGACGCATTTATTGATCGTTCCGATGAAACTCTCATTTACATATATCCCATTAACGGCGAGGAGTACTATCCTAACGGAATATATTACAGCTCGGTCAAAACCTCCAGTGTGTTCATAGACTACGATACAAAGGAAGTCGCGTTCGTGGTGTATGATTGGGTCTATAAACATATATTCCATACCTGCAAACTCGAACAGACCGAGTTTAAAACAAGGGAATTCGAGAACTACTACGATGACACCTTTGAGGCTCCCGACATAGGTGACGGGTATTACTATCAGACCTATACCGAGCTTAACACGCCCGGACAACTCCTGTACACCTATGGAGATTACAAAAGATCTGGCAGCACTAACGGCGTTGCGCTGATAATGCGTGACGGCACAATGTGGGTCGCTCATTTCGAGCCGACAGATCTGTCACTCGGACAAGATATATTCGGTTTTGATCTGTGCCATGACGGCGAACAGCAGAAGATTGAAGATCAGGAGTTGGAATATACACATCGAAAATGGAGCGAATGGAATGAAAATAGTAATTAAAATAATAGCAGTCCTTATCGGCGCGGTAATTCTGATCGCGGGCGGCATTTACCTTGACATTATACTCGTGGAAAAGCATAATGAGGAATACCCGGTGCAATACATAAAAGAGCATTATCCGAACGCCGAGATACTTGACATAGAGCGTGGGAAAAATCCCGCGTTCAGCGGTGGTCCTCACGCCGATTATATTCTGTTCGACACCGAAAAACAGATAATATTCAGTCAGGATTTCGCGCCGAAGGGGCTTGGCGGGCGGCTTGAACCGTATATTTATACAGATTACGATCCGTATGAAGAAGCTCTTGCAATGCGTGAAGGCTGTGATCGCTGCATTGCTGTGATACCGGAGGTATATGACGAGGAATACATAGCACGCTGCAATCCCGAAAGCAGCAGCGGTGTGCTGATATTCATACACAAGTGCGACGTGGAGAAATTTGCGGCGCTGTGCAGAGCGCTGACAGAGTTTGTTCGCAATGAATATTTCCCGTCGAAGTCGGAGCGCGGGCAGTATATAGAGTTTACCGTGTTTGTCTGCGGTGACGAGTTCTATGATCGGGTGAGCAAATTCGACTTTACGCAGTACGCCAAAGATCACGCTTCGGGCAGTATCTTCCAGATGACAGCCTTTGATGTGGCAAAGCTGATAAACGCGGAGGTGACCCGTATCAGCGTATGCACCGAAGACGCGATACCGTATGATTTCTATTATGCTCCCGGCGATCCCTCGTATAAGGATTATCGGGATCCCGCGGATTTTGACGAAACGCTGATAGTTTTCGACGGTGAGCCGAACGATCAGAGCGCCTGTGTCGTTGTTTTCGGGGTAGATTACGCAGAATAAGCATTAAAAAGTGGCAGAATGGGCAGAGTTCGGTCTCGCGTCCGTTCTGTCACTTTGTATTTATCAAAAAATATCAGAAAAATGTCAGGTTTTGGTTTTCTCATTCGTATTATATATGAAAGGCCTTTCAAATGCGGTCGGAAGGAAGTGAGAGTAAGTGAATGACAATGATTTTGAAAGCTGTGTACATAAATACCGGAACACTGTATTCGGTACCGCACTGTGCTTTGTAAAAAATCCGAGTGACGCGGATGATATTTCGCAGGAGGTTTTTATAAAGCTCTATAATTATTCCGGTCAGTTCGACAGTGACGAGCATATCCGTGCATGGCTTATCAGATGTACCGTTAATCTGGGCAAAAGTCTTTTGCGTTCATATTGGCACAGATTTTCTGCCCCGCTTGAAGAAGCAGGCGACAAAGTTCACTATGACAGCTGTACAGAGCATACGGATATGCTAAAACTGCTGAACAGGCTGAGTCCCAAAATACGCGCGGTCATGTATCTTCATTACTATGAAGGTTATCCGGCAGCGGATATAGGCAAAATGCTCAATATAAGCGAAAGCGCGGTTATGGCGAGGCTCAGCAGAGGCAGAAAGCGCCTCAGGTCATTATTGCTTGAAGAAAGGAATGAAGATGATAATGGATTACAGGAATATATTTGAAAGCTCATTGAACGAGGCACGTGAGACTACTCAGCTCCCCGATGACGACAAGTTTATTAAGATCGTTAAAGAAAGGGCGGTTAATATGGAGAAGAAAAAGATAAGATCAAAGAAGCCGGCTGTTATTGCGGTTTCGATAGCGGCTGCGGCAGTGCTGACGGTTTCTGCGGGGGCATTGGTCAACTATTTTCATCAGCGATCTGTGGATATATTTTTCCCGGACGTTTCGGGAACACAGACAGAAACACTTATAGATGAAGATAGTCCTCTCACCTCCGCAAACAAACATTTCAGGATAACACTTGACAAAGCATATTATGACGGTGATAACCTTACCTGCATAATGACGGCGGAATCGCTTGACGGAACGCTTATGACCGTGCCCGATATACAGGCTTGTCATGACGGACAGTTCACAGCAGGTTCGTATCCGCTGCATTATGATATGTCGGGCGGACAGTTTCGCAGTCTGGATTTAGTCAAAAGCACGGAAACTCCGTTCGTTGCTCATATCTCGGAATATGAGCTGAAACGAATGGGAGTTGCGGGCGGTTTTGAAACTCTTGAGGGCGAGACGTATATAAGATTCGGAAAGCATCTTGGAGACGGCATATTCGACGGTATAGAGCTTCGCGTAAGCGTTGAAAAAAATGTTGAAACAGCAGAAGTGTTCAGCGAAAACGGCGATAAGCTCATTATGACGCAGATAGGATTTTACTCCGATGAAATATCCGTACTGCCGAAAATGTCGGAGATCAGAAGCGGAGAATCTCATACATTCCCGGAAATAAAGCTCATACGAAACGACGAAACATTTAAGGAGTTTAATGAAGGTGATTATCCGTACTCTATGTGGTCGGATACATGGTGCTATTTGCTGTTTCCCAAGTTGATACAGCTTGACGAGTACAGCGGTATCGAAGTGGACGGAGTTCGTTATCTGAAAAACAGTTGAAGGCAATATCATGGCGCACAGATTTCGGTCTGTGCGTCTTTTGGCCATAAAAACTTTCCTTCTTCCGATTTTTACCCAATAAACTACATATACAATTGAAAAATAACCGGATATATGATATAATTATTATATACAAGTGTTGTTCACAGTGTACAAACGATGTTCGCGGGAATTGTTTAATTTTGCCAAATCGTAATTTTTTTGCAAAAAAGCGTAACTATTCGCATTTTCATTCGTTATATAAGCAGAAGGAAAAAATAGAGTAATGAGAATAGTAATACATAAGGGAAAATCAAAATGTGGTATGATTCAAGATTTAAGACTTATAAGGATATACGCGAAGGCCGAACCGACAGAATAACAGTATTTATGGAGATCATAAAACCGGCTCTGATAATAATGGCAATTTTACTCTTAATTGCGGTTGGTGCAGATGTTACCATAAATATAATCGAGAACGCTTCTCTTATCCACGGCGAGGCGGGAATGCTCGAATACGCGAGACAAGCTCACGGCGACGGACTGGAATTTACAGGTTCTGTATCTGACGGGGGAGAAACAGTCGCATGGTTTACAGCCGACCCGTTAAATCCTGTGTGTATCCCGATCGTTTTTACGCAAAAGGGAAAAGACACTTACTCTGTTGCAAATGACCCGAATAGCTTTCGTAAAGCGGACGCGTGCAATTTCCTGTGGCATTTCGGATATGCAATACACGTTGAAGACCATGAAATAGCCAAAATACAGATAATATCCGGCGGAAACACCGTCATACCTGTTACAGAATATCCTTTCAATACATATTGGGAATTTGACGGCGGCAGCTCCACAAGTATTTACTATCTCGACGAGAATGGAAATATTATTGAGCATGACTGAATTGGATTTAGGACAGAAATATTTTGAGGTGTGAGATGCTTTCATTATACTTAAGCTTAGTCGATAACGAGGAACAGCGCACCCTCGTTGAACAGATTTATTCTGACTGTGAGCAGATAATGTACCGCACGGCGTACTCTATTCTGCATAACAAGCAGGACGCTGAGGACGCGGTACACGACGCTTTTTTGCGGATAGTTTCCGATATTGACAGGATAGCTTCGGTCGATCCCGGCAAACGCAGAAATTATGCGGTAATTGTTGCGAAAAATATTGCGATTGACCATTACAGAAAAAATAAAAAACAGGTGGACATCGAAGATGTTCCGGAGTATGCGGACGAGGAGACCGATGTTGAACGCTCGGCTTTCGGTGAATATGATGCTGCGGCTCTGAACGAGGCTCTGTTAAGGCTGCCGGAGAACTATCGTGAGGCTCTTATAATGTATTACTACCATGATATGCCGCTCGAAAGCGTTGCCGGAACATTCGGAATAAGCTATGAGGCTGCAAAAGCGAAACTGTTCAGAGCACGGAAGAAACTTTATGTACTGCTGAAAGAGGGTGAATAGCATGATCTGTGATTCATTCTATGAAGCGCTTGCTATGCAGGCTGCCGCGGCAGAAGCGGCGATACCGGATATGCCGGAGCATAGATTTTCGCTGCGCTATAGGCGGAAGAAAAAAGTGCTTATCAAAGCCTATGAGAAGTCAAAAGAACAGAGCAGCAGCTTTCTGAGTACCTTTCACAAGCTGAGACTGCATCAGAAGATAAGGGCAGCAGTGCTTATCACCGTGCTTATGCTTCTTCTTATATCCGCAGGTTCCGTGTTTGTAAACTACAGCATAGGAGGATTTTCCGGTTACAGGCAGTCAACGCATACCGATGTCAGCTTCGACAACTGGGAGGGTTCACCCGAAACACTTTATCCGCGATATAGTCTGACGTATGACCTTAGCGGCTGGAACAAGGAAATACTCTGTGATGAGAAGAACAGATACTCCGAACAGTATAAAATCGGAAACAAGTATATTATCTATACCTATGAAACATGGGATAGATATACAGAGCATGATCCGGAATCTGATTTTGATGAGATGCACCCGGGCGGTGAGTTTGTTCAGGACAGAACACTGCATCATATAAATGCGGACGGTTCGGAGAAGCTTATCTGGACAGACGGGTCTTATTGGCTGTCTCTTGAATATGCCGGGATCACTTATGCGGAAGCGATGAAGATACGCGGATCATCTTACGCTCCTGCATACAGGATCACATACGATATGAGTGACTGGAATATGGAAGTAGTCAGCGATGACTTCCTGATGCGCTGGGTAGCCTATGACAGAAACGATCATTATTTTGACTTCGTAGTGGAGATAAAGGAAGCATATCAGAACGTGCGCCTGAACACCGAGGGAACGGAACCTGAGAGCAGGGAAGTGAACGGACATGAAGCATTATATTTTGTGCAGCCGGACGGTGTGTCACAGTATCTCGCGTATGATAACGGTGATTATATTTTTGAGTTTGTTTTTGATATTGAATATGACGAGGCTTTGAAAATAATAGATTCGGTAAAGTTTATGTGAATCCTTAAAAGGACGGTGAGAGTATGATCTGTGACACATTCTACGAAGCGCTTGCTATGCAGGCTGCCGCGGTAGAAGCGGCGATACCGGATATGCCGGAGCATAGATTTTCGCTGCGCTATAAGCGGAAGAAAAAAGCGCTTATCAAAGCCTATGAGAAATCAAAAGAACAGAGCAGCAGCTTTCTGAGTACCTTTCACAAGCTGCGGCTGCGGCAGAAGATACGGGTGGCGGTGCTGATAGTGCTGTCGGTGCTGCTGCTTACGGGTGCAGGTGTTTACATTACGCACCGTTTCGGGGATCTGACAGCCAGACAGTACGACACCCACACGATGATGTATGTTGAGGATCCGGAAGCTCCGGAGATCCTGCTTGAACATTTTGAACTCGGTTACGATTTGACCGGATATTCCAAAGAAATTATTTGTAATGATGAACGTGAGTATTGGGAGGTCTGGAAAAGTGACGATAAAGAAATAAGCTTTTCTTACTGCACGAAGCACGGCATAGGAATGCGTATGAATACCGAGGGAAGCACAGTAAAATTCGTTGATATAAACGGATATGAAGCGTTTTATTATATTGCGCATGAAACCGTGCATTGTCTGACATGGGATAATGGGGATTATCTGTTTGAATTTGACTTTGCAGGTATCGACTATGAGACCGGAATAAAAATAGCTGAGTCGATCAGGAAAGTGTGAGGAGAATAATTCAAGGAGAACGGATATGACGATAAAGGTCAACATCAAACAACTTGGCAAAAAGAAAAACAAGATCACGGGAGTTGCGTTCCCGCTTGAACACGAATCGCGCACAGTCCGTGAACTTATTCGCGAATGTGTGCATACCTGCGTCCGTCAGTACAACGAACGTGCAGCGAAAAGCGATAACCCCGACCCGCTGTCGGCAGAGCAGATAGCCGATATGAGCGAGATCGGCAAGATAGCGTTCGGCATCAACTACGGCGAAAAGCTGCCGGACGAGGAAAAGGCTGTCTCGGACGCTTATCAGGCTTACGAGGACGGCATTTTCCGCGTATTCATCGATGAGAACGAAGCGGGAGAGATCGACAGCCCGGTGAGCATAAGCGAGGGCAGCGAGGTGACATTCATTCGCCTTGTGATGCTTGCGGGAAGAATGTGGTAAGGAGGAACAGCAATGAAGCAGTTGTCAGCAGAGGAAAAGGCAAGGCTGAAAAAGCTCGGAGAAAAGTATCTTGAAAAACGCGGAAAGTTCAGACAGGACTGTTACAAAAAGCTGCCTGATGATGTAAAAGAGCTGATCGGAGATCACTGCAATTATTACTACGAGTTCCGGGTGGGCGGTGCGCTTTGCAAAAAGATGATCGCATATCTCTCGGAAAGTGAAAAGAACCTGCCCTCGGAATTTATCGGAAAGCACGCCCCGGAGCTTTTCAACGGTTACATAAATCCGAAGCACAAAAAGCATTTTTTATATACAATAGACCACGTTCACGAGCGTATTTACGCGACCGGGTGGCAGCGGCGATCACTGCGCTCCCGCGACCCGATGATAGTTGCGAACTGTGTTATCAACGTTATTCGTGATTTCAAGGAATGGGACTCCGTGCCCGATGATATCTGCGATTATCTTGAAGACAAGCTGACCGAAGAAGAACTCGGATATAAGCTTCGGGATACAAGTCTGCCTTACTGTTTTGACGATCTTGCAGCCGCCGAGATAGACTTCGGGAATGAGCGTCTTATCAGCCTGCTTACCGATTGCATTAATGGGGAGAGTGACATTCCGCTCGATCGTCTGATGTTCCGTGCAATAGTCAAGAGCCATGACCGCGGACTGCACGAGCTTCTCGGACGACTGCTGTGTGCTGCGCGTTTGCAGGAGGGACTGCGCCAGTCGATATGCGAGACAATGGACGAGGGTACGCCCGAAGCGTTCCTGTATCTGCTCGGCGTTATCAATGAGAACAACTTTATCCGCTTTTCATCTGTCAAGCGCGCGGTAGGCACATGGCTCGGATTTGCGGAAGAGGAGACCGTAAAGCTCGAACGTATCAGCGACAAGTCGATAGCTCTGATAACCGACTGTCTCACCGACCCGGCAAAGCGGGAGGAATACCTGAACTCCGAGGACTCGATGAAAATTCACATCGGGCTGTGGTCACTGGGATTTTACGAGAGCCGTGACCTTGTGGAGAAGATACGCGAGATATCGAAGCACGGCTCGCGGCACCAGCTCCTTACCGCGTCATATTCGGTGCATCTGCTCAACAACGACGCGCTTTCGCATGAGGTGGGAAAGCAGGTTGTAGCGGAGCATTATAACGATACCGAGCTCATGGCGGGGTATTTGTATTTATTTATCCCATCTGCCGAACGGGAAATAGCATTTGTTGTCGGAAATACATTCCGTAATGACAGCGATAATTTCAGCGAACGCAAATACTGTACGCTCAATCCGTATTTCAGAAACTCGGAAGAAGCCGGAAAGTACTATAATATTATGAAAGAGATATATAGCAGCTTAAAGAGCAGGAAACAGGAATTTTCCCCGTTTGTTTTCCCATGGTTCACGGCAGGCGTTACAAAGGGTGAGGTAATCGTTCGCATGGCGTATATTGCAAGCGCGCTCCGTTCGGCGGAAAAAACGGATGAGATATGCGGTATGCTCACTTTTGCTGATGCCAATGACAGACATCATCTTCTGCGTTTGCTCGTGACCGCTCCCGAAACTGAAACGCAGTTCAGAACGCTTGTTTCAGCACTCTGCGACAAAGCGGACAGTACACGCGATCAGGCGTTTAAGATAGTGCAGGCATGTAAGCTGCCGCCAAAAAGCTATCTGCAAATGGAGGAAATGCTGAAATACAAGGCTGCCGACGCGCGTGAAAACCTCATAAAGCTGCTGATGAAGCAGGACGACGATGCGCTGTACGGGAGCGTTTCGCGGCTTATCGCGGACAAGAAAGAGGAAAAGCGAACCGCAGCCCTCGATATGATAATGAACCTGTCGAAGGACGAAAAACGCGGCGAACTGTTCGCGCGGTGCAGGGAACTCACCAAGTCCATGACTGCACCTACAACAAAGGAGAAGATACTTCTCGACAGCATTTCCCCCGCGGACAGCGTGAAGTCCGAAGCGTCCGCAAAGCCGCTCTACACCGAAAAGGACGAGTATATCCCTGAGATACCGGATAACGAGCTTACCCGTGAGTGCGTAGATATATTCATGCGGTATTTTCCGGATTCGTCGGTGGGAGAAATGCTTTATCCGGACAAATACAGGAAGGGGTTATTCGGTAAGATAAAGATCTCTCCGTGCGGCTCCGCAAAAAAAGCGGATAAGGATCTCAAATCGCTGTGCGAATTCATAAAGCAGCACGAGCGTGACGAGTTCATTGACAGCAGAGGTGAGAAAAATATAGTCGGTTGTGAAGCGGGAGAATTCAATTCCGTAGATGAAAACCATAGAAGAGTATTACCGCTGCACGACCTTTGGAAAGCATGGATAGATGAAAGCATTACGGATCCTGAACGGCTGCTGCCAATGTATTTAAAGTCGGGAACAGGCAGACGATCCACCGACTATACGCGACATATCAGCGGGACACTGAACGAATTGTATGGTAATGATCTGTGCGAACGACCCGGCTATGAGTATATCATGCACGCTCATGTAATTCTGTATATGCTGCTTTATGAATACATCTCCAAACATGACTTTTCTCGGATAGCAATTGCGCTGTTTCTGTATTTTACAGAGTGTGTTCCCGCCGAGAATCTGCTGTTCAGATATAAGGGGTTCGGATATGAAGATACGGCTGCACTTACAGAAGATGACAGTATCAGGAGTTTGATCTGCAATATCGACAGAGGTGACTCGGATACAATGTCTGTTACATATCCGCTGCTGTACGGACTGTATCTGAAATTTGTGCTGGCAGCCGCAGGGAAAAACAAGGACAGCGATTATCGGTATCTGCAAAACCATTATCGCCGCGTCCTGCCCTCCGCAAAATACACGATACTCGCTGCATACCGGAATATCATAACAGTTCCGCAGATGTACAGTTTGCTGTTCAAGCGGGACAATATCGCTGATGCGTTCTCATTCGTCACATCGGCAATATCCGCAGTACGCGAAAAGAACAAGAACTATACTTCCCGTGAGCGTTATAACTGGCGGCGCAGCGAAGTGCTCCGCGATATCGAAACGGAAACGGACGAGGGATTTTTGCAGTTCATTTCCGACATATATGACACGATAATAAACGAAGTGCTGTCTGTCGAACTGAAACGCGGCGACACTCAGACAAAATATTCTCAGTACATAGGTTCCGTGAACCGCGTTTACGGCATTGAAAACTTTGCTGCGATACTGTCGGCACTTGGAAAGGAAAAGCTTGAACGCAGCACATATTATTGGCATGATACGAACACTAAGAAGACCGCTCTTTCCCGTCTTCTTGCAGTTTGCGTCCCGGACAGCGGCGATAATACCGACAAACTCCGCGAGCTTCTGAAAAGCACTGATATTACCGAAAAGCGCCTTATCGAAGCCTCGCTTTACTCGCCGGAGTGGATAGACATTGTGGCGGAATACCTCGGCTGGGATGGGTATGTGTCGGGCTGCTACTACTTCATGGCTCACATGAACGAGCAGTTTGACGACAAGCGCAAGGCGATGATAGCAAGGTACACTCCGTTGACTGCAGAGGAGCTGAACGGCGGTGCGTTTGATGTGAACTGGTTCAGGAGCGCGTATGAAACTCTCGGCAGCGAGCGGTTCGACGCTATCTACGATTCCGCAAAGTACATAACCGACGGCACGAAACATTCCCGCGCCCGTAAGTACGCAGACGCCGTTCTCGGCAAGTTCACCGTCGATGAGACGGAAAAGGCTGTTGCCGACAAGCGCAACAAAGACTTGCTCATGGCGTATGCGCTGATACCGCTGGCAGGGGAGGACGACATCTGCCGCAGGTATCTGTATTTGCAGCAATTTCTGAAAGAAAGCAAAAAATTCGGTTCACAGCGAAGCGCGAGCGAAAAAGCCGCAGTGGGTATCGCAATGCAAAACCTCGCAACAAACGCGGGTTATGCGGACGTAACACGGCTGACCCTGCGAATGGAGACAAAGCTCATCTACGACAGCCGCGACCTGTTTTGGGAGAACATCATAGACGGAGTAAGCGTGAAGCTGTCCGTTGATGAACAGGGAAAGACCGAAATAGTTGTGACAAAGGACGGAAAGGCGCTTAAATCAATACCCGCGAAGATAAAGAAAAACGCACACATCGTACGTTTGCAGGAGACCAAGAAAAAGCTTACCGAGCAGTACCGCCGCACGCGCCTGATGTTTGAGCAGGCAATGGAGGACGAAACACAGTTCACGGTGGGAGAGCTTCATGAGCTGCGAAAAAATCCCGTAGTCGAGCCGATAATACGCGACCTCGTGTTCAAAGAGCAGGACGGCGGCGAGATTGGATTTATTAACGAGTACGACGGTTTTATGAAATGCGGTTCATGCATTGAAGAGAAGATGAAGAAAACCCGCCTTGTGACTATTGCGCACCCGTATGATATGTACCGTGACGGGCATTGGGAGTGGTATCAGCGCTATCTGTTCGAGAAGGGCATCGTGCAGCCGTTCAGACAGGTGTTCAGAGAACTGTATGTCAAGACGGACGAGGAGCTTGAAATGTGCGATACCCGCCGTTATTCCGGCAATCAGATACAGCCTGCGAAGACTGCCGCGTGTCTGAAATCCCGCCGCTGGGTAGCCGATATCGAGAACGGCTTGCAGAAGGTTTACTACAAAGAGAATATCGTTGCGACGATATACGCAATGGCAGACTGGTTCAGCCCTGCGGATATCGAAGCTCCGACGCTCGAATATGTGGCGTTTTATGACCGGAAGTCCGGCGCTCCGATGAAGATAAAGGACATTCCCGACATCATCTTCTCCGAGGTCATGCGGGATGTCGATCTCGCTGTCAGCGTTGCCCACGCGGGCGGAGTTGACCCCGAAACGAGCCATTCGACTATCGAGATGCGTGCTGCGCTGGTGCAGTTCACGCTCACGCTGTTCAAGCTGAAAAATGTGGCAATAGAGAAGAACCACGCGCATATCAAGGGCAAATACGGGGATTATTCCGTACATCTCGGCAGCGGTGTAGTGCATAAGCTCGGCGGAACAATGATAAACATACTGCCTGTCCATTCGCAGCACCGTGGAAAGCTGTTTCTTCCGTTTGTGGACGATGACCCGAAGACCGCCGAGATAATCACGAAGATACTGTTCCTCGCGGAGGACGGAAAGATAAAGGATCCGACTATACTGGCGCAGATAAGGTCTTGACAGGAGCGAATCAATATGAATTACGAATTGCTGAATAAATGGAGTCTGACCGAAGAAGAACTCGAAGAGGTTTACAATATGCAGTTTGAGGAACCGGAACCCGAATGGCTCGCGGAATTCAAACATCGTATGGAAGAAATATACGGTATAAGATTGATAGCAGTGGAATATCGGAAAGATCTGGATTGCATCATTTATTATATGTATGATTACATAGCAGATTCTAAAAAGCTTCCGGCGGTTGAGAGGAGCTATCTTAGGAGTACTCCGCCGGCGTTGAGATCAATGCTTTTGGAATTATGTCAACAGGAACCTGATATTACCGCTAAGACCGAGATTCGTGCACAAGTATGTTTTGTCGGTGCTGCACGGCACACTTTGATTAAACAAAAAGGAAGTGAGTTGGAGGACATAGTTATGAACGAACTGAGAAAACACTCGTACAAGATTTTCAAGGTGTTTTGGAATTTTTATCCCATCGCGATAGTATTTCGTACCAAAGAGGAAGCAAAGCGATTCCTGCTTTCAGAAATTCGTCCGAAACTGATACATTCCTGTTATGAAAAGCTTAAAACCTATGACAAATATGAGGTGTTAAGTGAAGACGCTATGTTTATATTTGTTGATTATCAAGAGAATTACAATAGCATTAATATGTGGTCACGGTGGGCTCGTGATACAAACGCCGAAGAACGTCATAGGTGGGAAGATAAGATTATTGAAGAGTGATAATAGTATATTACGAAAGGTTATTAGAATTATGTCAAAACAAGAACTTGACATGCTCCTTGAGATATTCCATGTTCAACCTGTAGGCTATGGATATATCGACTGTATCTGTCTAATATCGAGTAATAAAATCTTGATTTGTACGGGGAGCAATGATGGATAGAATGGTGATAAGAGAAAAAATTTAAAAGAAAGCAAAACCGGAGCATTTTAGCCTTGCTCCGGCTTTTTGCTAAAGACACTTACACAATTTTGATATTAAGGCGTAATATCACTCCTGCTATTTTCGATTTGCATAAAATCACAGCCGCCCGTGTTTTTTACGATCACATTCGATATACTCGGCTCTATCTCAACCATGCAGCACGTTGATATAATAGCTTCTGTATATACCTCCGATTCATAAAGACCTTCATTTACCGTTACATAAAGAGTATCGTTTTCTGTTTTCAGATTTACTACATTCATAAAATATCCACCGTGACTGTATTCTCCTCCATAGATATAGACTTGTAACGGAGAATCGGGACGGCTGTCTTTTTCAAGATAGAAGCATTTATCATATTTACCGGCGCCGCTGAAATCTGCCTCGAAATATCCGTTTGAATTGATCGTTTTATATGCATATTCTCCGATATTGCCACTTTCGGGGAAAGCTTCATATTCATCGGCAAGTTCATAGATTTTGCTCTGTAATTCGGGGATATTTACTTCTATCTTATTTTGGGTTCCGTCTTCGTAGATTATTGAGGTGTTACTATAGATCCGGTCGGCTATTCCTTCGGCATTATCGGTTTTTCCACTGTATGGAGAGAAATCTATATCGACAAGTGCATGATAATCTTCATCAGATATATGATATGTATCAGTTTTACGGAACTTATTATCTTTCCGGATCGCGATACTGCAGCCGTCGATCTGAAAGATGTCCCACTCATTGTCCCGTCCGTCCACACAGCCTGTTTCAGTGAACCTGATTCTTGTAATAGCTTTTTCATTATTGTTTGTGTTTTGAGAATTTACACCCAAAGCACTATCATCTCTTTTTCCATTAGGATAGAAAGCGACACACCCGAAATTAACGACCTTGATCTTACCGAAAAAGCAGACAACATCAATATAATAATCCCAGTAATAATCCTCTCCATTATATTCGTAATGATCCTCAAAAGGGAATTTTATCCATCTTGTGCTGTATGCAATCCAATCATCGTTCTTTACAGCCGACTTGCTCTTGAAGCCCTCTATACGTTTGTACATCGAGTGCTTTGCTGCTGCGTCACCGCTCTTTGCAAGCTCAAATTCGTCGTGCGGGATCATTTCTTTCAGCTCGTCCGACAGCATTTCGTAATCCACTTTATCAGTCCAGCTGTCGAAAAGAAAACCGTTGCAGAAACTTTCAGCTATCTTATATTCTGAAAAGGCATAATATGTAACGGCGCAAAAGCCTGCAAAAAGCAGCCCTACAGCAGCAGTAACAGCTATGATTATTTTAGTCCTTTTTTTAGCTTTCATTGTTTCTCACCCCATAGATGCATATATTATCAATGACGTTCCTTTATGTATGTGTTTCATGACATTACTTTACTTCATTGTTTTGCGTTTTGTCCGTTGATCCTGTCATCATATACCACCCGGCTGCTGTCATATACCTTATTTCCGAAAATATAGACAACTTTTCCGACTGTAAATCCGATTGGTTTGTCTTTCTCCGCATAAAAACGGTACATATCATCTACACGGTATATCTTCGTTATCGGCTCATATACGGCAGTTCCTCCGTCCCTGAGATCATTACGGAACGGAAATAGCGCGGCAATAAGCACGATTACTATGGTTAAAATGATAATTCGCTTTTTGGTTATACTCTTCATAAATACCACCTTATATGGTGATCCCTCACACTTTTCTTATTGACTCCGCAATTTTCATTCCCGTATCATAATCAAATCCCGAGAACATCAGTTCAAAAATATAATCGCCGTTGTCCCAGACAAAGCAATGTGTTTCATTCTGTATCAAAAAATAAATGCCCTCATGACCGTTTATTGTGACATTGGTTACTGTGCTGCCTTCGGTGTTCATTGCCGTTGTAAGACCATGCTTTACTTTATATGAAAATTCTATTTCGATGCCTTCGTCCGTCCATTCTTCCCAATAATGAAATTCATTGTCTGCGATCACCTCTTTGCTGAGACCGCTCAGATCATATCCTATCTCATATCGGTCAACGATCTTTTCCGGAGCGCCTTCGACCTCAACATGTGCTATCGAGTGATCCCAATACTGCTTTGCAGTTATGTCCCCGAAGCGGTGCGTGATGTAAACGCCTGCACCCGTAAGAAGCAGAATTGAAAGCACTATCAGCACCGCCACCTGTATTTTCCTGCGAAGATGCAGTTTCCGGAATGTGCCGGCTACACTCTCGTTCTGCGACTGTGACTTCTCATACGCTTTTATGAGCAGCTTCTTTTCATGCTCATATTTCCATGAAAACCTGTGCTCCGGCATATCCGGCACAGTGTTCTCCTCTGCGTCAGCCTGCATTGCAAGCGCATTGTAAAAACTATCATATTTCATCGTCTTCACCGTCCTTTAAGATGCCGTACAAAGCCTTTCTTGCCCTGAAAAGCCTCGACCTTACCGCGACCTCGCTTATGCCGAGCATCTGTGCTATGCTTCCTGTGGGTTCATCATGATAATAGTACAGGATAAGGACCTGCCGGAGCTTGTCGTTAAGCTTTGATATTGCCGAATTCAGAGTTTTGCAGTCGTACTTCCCGAATACATCACGCTCAACATCGCTGCCCTCGTCTCCGATATCGGTATCGTTAATATCGACCTGTTTCATGCGGGAACGGCAGATGTCGATAGCGATATTGCGGGTTATGATAATGATATAACTCTTTCGTTTGTCAGGGGAAATGTTCCGTACCCTGTCAATGTTGGAAATAATACGGATAAATGCTTCATGTACGGCGTCCTCGGAGTCATGCTCGTTATGAAGCACTGCAAACGCGGTTCGGAACATTATCTGTTCATAGTCGAAAAAGAGCTGCTCGACAAGCGTTCTTTGCTCGTCGGTCTCGACCATTGATAAGTATAATGAAAGCATCTCATACCTCTTGTCCGGTATTCGTTCTCATGCCTTCTACTTAAATAACGAATGAGAAGCGAAAATGTTACGGAATTTTTTGAAATATTTTCAAATTTGTGAAAATGCAACAAATATCGTGCTGATATATAGTGCAGGGTTTACAGTTTGCTTTTGTACCACAAAGAAATTATAACATATTCTTGTACTTATTTCAATGAAAAAGCGCAAGAATCAGATGATCCGTGCGCTTATTTTTTATTATACCGCCAAGGTCGAAGTATCATTTGTCTTGCTCACAGCTATCTTCGCCGCCATAGCCGCGACCGTGAGCGAAGAGCTGCCGAAGTCGTCATTTTCAGCTTCACGCTTTTGCTCCGCCTTGAAATGACGGTCAAGAAGTTCAAGGAGAGAATCTACCATATCATTACGAGGTTCATCGTCATATCCGAGTTTCTCCTGCATCATTACATACCATTCTCTGGGGTGTTCAACAGCGGTATCCCATAATGGATTAAAACGCTCGGTATTGTAGCCGTTTGAGCGTTCACATATACCGGTGATAAGCGCCTGTACCTTTACGGGGTCATCTGTTTCTTTTTTAAAATATGTATATCTCATCACGGTTGCAAGATCATCAGCAATAGCTAAAGATGTCAAAATATCCATATTACTGTCAGCTGCGGAACCGTAAATATTGCGGGTTTGTGTATGTGCGATCTCAACCATACCGGTATCGGGGTCGATCGTGAAGAACTCACCGTGGTTCAGGTGCGTAACATCGCCGTAACTGTCGAAATGATTTTGCAGTACATCTCTGAGCAAATCGCCGTTTGCAAGTCCGGTTTGCAGCTCTTCGACAAATTCGTTGAATTTTCCCTGGTCGATTCGAACTTGAATACAATTTCCCTCCTGACAAAGTTCAAGAAATTTTTCTCTTTTATTATCAAAAGCTTTATCATATTCGTTGTATGATACTATACCCCATTGTCCCATGGCGAGCTGGAGCTTGTGCGCATTGGACACAATATACATATCCTCAAGCTCGTCGTCGAGCATTTCCAAAGCGTTTGAGGATATTGCGTTCACTCCTCTCGCTTCGCTGTAAGAAAATGCCGACTGCAAGGCTATCCCGAAATCGGAGCTCCCGGTAGCTTTTGTCGTTGTTTTGCGGCTTGCGGTGACTGTCTGTATCGTGTTGTTAATTGCTATATTATTCATAATCTCCTCCGTCATTTGCATTCCAAAACGCCATTCTTATATGTAAGATAGCACTTCATATTCCTGTACTTTTCGTATTCGCCATTGTTTATTGTGTTTATGGCGCTTTTGAACGCTTCACGCATATTTCGAGCCTGCACTATAGTCTTTCGTTCTTCTCCTACTGCATCTATATTATCCAAAAGCTCACCCTTAGCGTTCTCCTTGATAAAAGTATCAAGCTCCTCCGGCAGACCGACGATATTTCCCTCATCATCGAGCGACAGGTCAAACACGGTTATACCTGTTCCGGAGTCTTCAAGATGTCTTACGGCAGCTTTAAGCCACATTCCCGTAAACCCGCTTTCCTGTTGCTTATCTCTATTTACGGCGTAATAGAAATTGGACATTCTCTGTCCTGTGACGACATTCTCTCCGTACTTTTCCTTATTATCGGCACGCTGTAGGAACAAATCTGCGACATGGCGGTTTGTATCCTCATCATTCGCGCCGCTGACCTCAACATTCCTGCCCCATACGCTGAATGTAAGCTCTTCATCGGGTGCAAGCTCGATCCCAGCTTCGGACAGCATATCTGCAATTGTATTCTGCAAAATATTCTGCTCACGGACGTGATTTGCTTCTCGCATTACATCGCCCTCGATTCCGGCATTTACGAAAGTTCTCATTACTTTCTTTTCCCACGGTTCAAGCTCCGCACCAGTCTTATATTTTTCGATTGCAGCTTCTCTGTCAGCTGATACTTCAGGAGAATCCCATATTCGCAGAGGAATCCTGTAGTTTGGATTATGTCTCCATTCTCTTTCCTCGATAGAAGCGTTATCACCTTTTAAAGCCTGTCGATACCAGCAATTCAGCTCTTCGGGACTGCACTTATGTCCGTGTTTATTGTAATAGTAGTTGTCGAACTCCTCCAAAGTGCAATTCTTAAGAGGTTCACCGCTATTAAGCGTAGCTTCTATTTCTTCGTTTTTCAACTTTTGTTTTGCTTGATCCGACAGCTCAAATGTAACAGCGTCCCCACTTCTCGCAGCCGGCACAAACAGAGTTGTCTGCTGAACGGGCTGCGGTTTGGTACGACGCTTGGTCTTGTTCAGCGATTCAAGCAGTATCTCGATCTCGCTTTTGTCTCGCTTTATGATATTCTGTTTGTTGTAGATACCTAAATCCATTTTCCAGACCTCCCGAAAATGCCCATATATTATTATATCGGCAGAAATCGGAAAAAGTTTAGTGTTTTTCGGAAATAGGGTGCAGAATAGCACCCACGTTTATATGCAAAAATCAAGCTGTGAAGTAGCAGAGATGGCTTCCGATACATTTGTCTTGTTTTTTATCTCATTTGAATATTCAAGATAAGTGTCGTGATATAACTTTGAAAAGAAGATACCGACGCAGGTTTCCTTTGGTGTGCTGAACTTATGAAATCCGCTGTTGGAGCTGTAACCGCCTACACGGTCGCCGTTCTCGTCAAATATATCCATACATATATGACCATTAGGGTGTCTGCTGCCCGAATATGAGCCATTTCCGCTGTCAAACTTTCCTTCCGCTTTAAGAATGTATTCGAGCAATGTTTCGGGGTTTTCTCCTTTTTTGAAAGCATAGTTTTGTATATCCTTATCGAATTGTGCCAGTGCCTCTGAGAGAAGCTTGTCCCTGTCGGGTGCAACATCGTCTCTGAGCTTGAAGAGAAAGCTGCGAAAGGAATTGCTTTCGTATTTTCCATCTCCGAGTGCGTCGTTGTAAGCGATCTCCCGCATTTTATTGATGTTTTCCTCAGTCATGACATCTCCGGGGCTTTTTCGTTTCTTTGTTCTCGCAGGCGATTGACTCCCATAAGCCTTGTTGATACTGTTTACTAAACTCATGCTTCCTACAAACATAAATAACCTCTCTTTGCTTTCATATTACAACAACTTACTGAATATCGACCCGCTCATTGCCGAAGTATAAGCGGCTGTATGTGTACCGGAATATGTATCGGCACTCATAGCGGAAAGCACGGAAATGCTGTCGGTCTGTTCCTTTATAAGGCTTGCGAAAGATGACTTTGTTACGAATATCTTTGAAATATCGGCAGTATCGGCTTTCATGAATTTATCCTTGTCAACACTTAAGTTCCCGCTTTTGTCCGCGCTGATACCTATATTCCCAAGCGCCCGCGAGAATACATTCGCAACATCAGAGATATATCTTGCCTTGCCGATGACAGAGCTGTTTGAGGAGTTTTTCACAGCCGTGAGCATATCGTTATACCCGTCAGCAAACTTAATGGCTTCATCATAGGCTTTTTCGATGTCGGGTGTGTCTTCGTCAATCAGGTCGGTTATTGCCTTTGCGCTGTCGCTCATAGCTGTGACGGCGTTGTTGTACCTACTGCCGGTGATCGAATAGGTTGCAGCATTTGTCCTTGATGTTCCCGAAGTGTTTTCGCTTTTTGCGGTTTCAATATCGTCCGCGATCTTTTTGGCTTCCGCAAGATATGATTTGAAAGTGCTGTTGCTGACTTTATAAGTGTTCCGCCTGCCGACAGAGCTGCGTTTGAAGCTGCTGCGCCCCATATATCTGCTTATTGATGAACGGTGTAATCCAAAACTTCTCATGATTTTCTTCCTTTCTCAGCTGATTTTTATTA
>JAGBMA010000108.1 GCA_017635095.1 Ruminiclostridium sp.
CCATTTCTGCTCTATTTTGATTTAACAGTATTTTTCGCCTATATTTTGGTGCAAATACTATATGGTACTTGCAATTCCAAGTTGTATGTGCTAAACTATTATTGTCATTCACTTGACATGCCTCCTTCGTGGGTTAATGCAGTTGCCAGACCGCATTTCTATTTTACCACGTTGGAGGTTTTTGTTCAACGCTAAAGCTCTTTTGAACCCCCGGCACAGCCGGGGGTTTTCGGATTACAACAAGACCGTACAGCTGGACTGTACGGTCTCTAAAGTTACTTTCTTCTGCGTCTGCCTTTTCCGCCGCTCTTTTTCTTTTTCAGGACGTTTGAAACTATCGTGAAAGCTATGATGCCGACAAGCACGATTCCCGAGATGATGAAAAGCGGTATGGGAAGCGATGTTCCTGTAGCGGGGTTGAGGGCTGCAAGCACAAATTCCATGTTCTGCTCCTTTCGCCGGGGTTTTACTTCTTCTTTTTAGTCATCACGATAACGAGTGCAACTATCACCGCAAGAATGATAACACCTGCTGCGATACCGACTATGACGAGGGTCATATCTCTTGTGCCGAAATCGGTATTCGCGGCGGAGGGTGCTGCGTTTCCTGCAGTAGTTGACGCGGGCGCAGCCGAAGCCGCCGTTGTTGTCTCGCCCGCAGCTTCCGTATCTGTTGCGCCGGCAGCAGTATCCTCGGGAGCGGAAGTCTCGGCGGCAGCCTCTGTTTCCTGCGTTTCCGCAGCCGGAGCGTCTTCCGGTATAACGAGAGCCGCGTGCTCATAATCGGGATTTCCGTACGGGTCATACCATACTATCGGCTCGTCATCTGCACCGCAGAGGTAGAGCTCCTCAACGGAAAGCGTATAGTCCGACGAGCGGTTGCCCCATTCTCCGAGGGTAACGCTTGAGCCGTTTGTTCCGAACACAACGTTCCTTGCTTTGAGGTCTATCGTGATGATGTACTTTCCGCCGCCGATATCTTTGATCCCGACGACGGTATCGGTGGGTTCCGAGTTGTCAAAGGACTCGTATGTATAATCATACCATTCTTCTGTGGAAACGCCGACCTGACCCTGGAAATCCGTAAATTCCTCGGGCGGGATCTCCTCACCGTTCTCATCTGTTTCTGCGGGCTCATCTGTGATGTAGTGTCCCGCAGCCTTTTCTTCGCTGTACTTTTCCGGATCTGTCACCGATACGACGAAGTACATCTTTTCTGTCTTTGCAACTTCATCATTGTGGGTGAGATCGAATGTTACTTTCCATGTTCCGTTGTTGGAAAGAAGTCCGCTCGTACCGCCCTGATAGACGGTCAGGAGTGCGGACGACGGTACCGCGAGAGCTGCCGAAGCTGCAAGCGCAGCAGCAGCGGACGCAAGCGTTCTTTTTGTCTTTTTCATTTGCTCCTCCATTTTTTCATAACTTACCGGTTCTTTATTGGGTACTATAACAAATAAACCGTACAGATAATGTCTGCACGGTGATTTTTAAAGCCGTGATCGGGCGGATAGACGATAGAACGACGGACTGTGGGGAGCGCAGTCCGAGAGAAGCACTGCTGCAGCGAGGCAGACATAAGCCTGCCTGCACTGAACCGATGCTTTGGCGGAAGCGGTGGGATTCGAACCCACGAGCCCGTGAGGGCTACCTGATTTCGAGTCAGGCCCGTTATGACCACTTCGATACGCTTCCGGATAATATTACTTCGTATATTATACAGCAACAAACCTGATTTGTCAACAAAAATTTATATTTTTGTAGAATTCTTATCAAAATGTCGGCGGGTGTTGACTTTTTTTCGGTCTTGTGATACACTGATTTACCGGAATAACCGATAATACAGAGGTTTTGGGAAATGTCACAAACGATAACCGCGCACCCGCGAAAAACGGGTCGATACAATATAAACGCCGCCAGGAAGATCCTTTCCTTCATAAAAGCGCAGCCCGTGCTCACTGCCGCTTTCGTCCTCGCCGTCACCACTATGTTCTTTATCCCGCCGGATGAGAAGTATATCGGGTACTGCAACTTCGGTGTGCTCGCCGAGCTTTTCTCGCTTATGATCGCAGTCGCCGGGCTCCGGGGAGCAGGAGTGTTCGAGAAACTCACCTCGTTCCTGCTTGAGCGTACCGGAAGCGTAAGACGGCTTTCGCAGATATTCGTGCTCGTATGCTTTTTCTCGTCTATGCTGGTGACAAACGATGTTGCGCTCATAACTTTCGTGCCGCTGACGCTTCTTGCCTTCGCGGGCATTGATGACCCGCGGAGCCGCATCATCACAATTGTACTTGAGACTGTTGCCGCCAACCTCGGAAGCATGATGACCCCCGTCGGCAATCCCCAGAACCTGTACATTTATGACGAATACAGCCTTACCGCGATGGAGTTCGTCACAGCCCTGCTCCCGGCAGGAGCCATAAGCCTTGTGCTCATAATGCTTCTGTCGCTGCTTGTGCCGAAGAGGAGCTGCAGCACAGAGAGAAAGCCGCCGGAAAAGATATCTTCCGGCAAAACGGCGGTGTTCGCCGCGCTCTTTGTTCTGTGCCTGCTCACGGTGTTCAGAGTGCTGCCCTACCCGGTGTGCGCCGCAGCCGCAGTCGCCGCGGCTCTGTTCACCGACCGGAAGCTGCTTCTCAAAGCGGACTACGCGCTTCTTGCAACTTTCGTGTGCTTCTTTATCTTTGTCGGAAACATCTCCCGCATCGGCGAGGTGAGCGCGTTCTTCTCGGAAATACTCACCGGTCGTGAGATCATAGTATCCGCGCTTCTGTCGCAGGTCATAAGCAATGTGCCCGCAGCAGTGATGCTTTCCGGATTTACCGAAAACGGCACCGCACTTATGATAGGCGTGGATATAGGCGGTCTCGGAACGCCCATAGCTTCTATGGCAAGCCTCATCTCGCTCCAGCTTTACCGCAGCTCCGAAAACCCGCAGACCGGCAGATATATGGCTGTATTTTCGGCTGTGAACTTCGGTATGCTGGCGATACTTCTTGCAGTCCAACTTCTGATATTAAACTGATATTTTCCGCGTCGGATATACATTCTGAAAAAAATACCGTACAAAAGCGGCGATTTATACGTTGCCACTCAATTGTACGGTATTGTTTTATATGATCCCCCATTAACTCACCAAAAGGGTGCAGCGTCACGCTGCCGCAGGTCAAGGGCGCGCAGCCCTTGTGCCGTCTGCAAAGACAGCGCGCAGGCGCCTTGGTGAGTTATCCGGGCAGCCGCATTGTCTTATCAGTCTTCAAGATCTTTCAGAGCCGCTATCTCATCGCGGTTCACTTTTATTTTCGAGTCTTTGAGCAGCTTCACGTCCTCGCGCTTATAAGGTGCCGCGGGAGCGTCGGGGTTGTTTTTGAGCTTTACTTTGAGCACGCCCGTGAGCAGGTTCGCGTCCTCAACATGACCCTGACCGTCGGGAGTCTCTACGAGCGCGCCGACTTTCGGAGTTATCCTTAGCAGCGCCTCATAGCTGTCCTGCTCGTATTTGAGGCAGCACATGAGTCTTCCGCAGGTGCCGGAGATCTTCGTGGGGTTGAGGGAGAGGGACTGTTCCTTCGCCATTTTTATGGACACCGGCTGGAACTCACCGAGAAAGCTTGCACAGCAGAACGGCCGTCCGCAGATACCGAGTCCGCCCAGCATCTTCGCTTCGTCTCTCACACCGATCTGACGCAGTTCGATACGCGTTCTGTAGATACCAGCGAGATCCTTTACGAGCTCGCGGAAGTCCACTCTGTTCTCTGCCGAGAAGTAGAAGAGTATCTTGCTGCCGTCGAACGTATATTCCACATCTATCGGCTTCATGTTGAGCTTGTGCTCGGCGATCTTTTTGGTGAAGGTCTTCATGATCTCCACCTCTTTTGCCTCGTTGTCTCGGATACGCTTTTCATCTTCGGGGCCGGCTACCCTGATAATGGGTTTGAGGGGCTGGACAACGTCATTGTCATCGACCTCGCGGTTCGGGATAACGACCTCGCCGCATTCCACGCCGCGCGATGTCTCTACTATGACTTTCGTACCCGCTGTGACTTTTTTATTTGCAGGAGCAAAGTAATATACCTTGCCCACCTCTTTGAATCTTATTCCGATTATCTCTGTCATTTTTACCTCCGTACATGACGGTCCTACACCTTCTCCGCCGCGCTGAAAAGCGCTCCGCAGCACTCTGCGGCGAAAAGCCTTACATTCGGGTTCGTGAACGACATTCCGCAAAGCCGCACAGCTTCATCGTAAAGCCGGGATATTGCCGCGAGACTGTGTCCGGAGGCAATACGCGAAGTCTGCTGTTTATACGCGCCCGAGGTGCTCACTCCGGATTTAAGTGCAGCGGCACGGGCAAAAATATCGGTCATTATACCGAGTGTTTCAAATATATCGTCTCTCGTTTTAAGCGCAAGGAAGGACTGAAGACAGTCAAACTCCTTTCCTGCGGCTATGGCATCACAGGCTCTCAGTGCGCTTTTAAGACACACCATATCCTCGCCGTTCTTTTCATATTCCACCGAGGCGCCGATATTTCCCGCGAACATCTCGTAAAGCTCATGGGCTCTGTCGGCTCCGATACCGAACTCCGTCAGCGCCGAGGCAAGCTCCGTCTCGTCTGCGGGGTCCACATCTACCGCCGTCACCCGCGAAAGTACGGTCTGCAGTATGTTAGTACGGCTCTCCGCGATAAAAACATAGCGGTTGAACTCAAGGGGCTCCTCGATGAATTTGAGCAGGGCGTTCTGCATCAGCACGGAAAGCTCGTCGAGCTTCTCAAACACTATGACCCGCACTCCGCCTTCCACCGGCTTCATATAACAGCTCGCTATGAACTCGCGCATGAGATCCACCATGGACTTGTGGTTTGAGGGCTTGCGGTATATCTCTTCGATCGCGGGAACGGGGAAGATCACATCGGGGTGAATATGCTGTTCCGCCAGCGTACAGCCGCGGCAGTGCATACACGGCTCGGTGCCGTTCTCGCTGCACATATACAGCATCGCCGCATAGTCTGCCATGACGTGCTTGCCTATACCCTTGGGACCGCAGAAAAGCAGGGCGTGGGGAAAACGCCCGGAGCGTCTGAACCCGGAGAGCTTTTCGAGTGCCCGCTTTTTTCCGTATATTTTCATCAGAGCTTCTCAAACCGCTCTATGTCGGTAACGAACACGGTAGCACCGCCCACGCTTACCTCCACGGGGTAGCTCACCGGCGCGTTTTCTGCGCTTATGGAGGACGCGGTGGGAACGAACTGCTTGCGTTTGCGGGAATTCTGGGCGATTATCGCGATGATGCCATCTACCGCCGTGTTCTCACAGCATATCATGAACGTTGTGTTTCCCGCCATGAGAAAGCCGCCGGTAGAAGCGAGCTTTGTAGCGGAATAACCGCTCTTTGTGAGCGCGGTCGCGACATTATGCGCGTCATCGTTGTTTACTATTGCAAAAATAAGCTTCATATCCGTTCCTCCGCGTCCGCTGTTACCGGACGGCAGTAATTTTCTTCGGGCATATCATGCCGTAGGTTATTAATGTCTGCTCATCAGCCAACAAATTGCTTCATAGCGCAGCTTGAAGCAGTTTATTGGCTGCAAAAGTGCAAGGAAAATTTTTATATTTCAGGATTTTCCTTGCACTTTTGTTCGTCTGAAGGACGAAATGAGCTTGACATCAAGGAATGTGTCCGTTGTTTAAATGCACCGCAGGAGCATTTAAACAACATCTGAAAATCTGTTTTGCAGATTTTCAGTCAATAACTGCC
>JAGBMA010000109.1 GCA_017635095.1 Ruminiclostridium sp.
CGCTTTGAAAAGAGAAAATGAGATAGCTGCGTCGGATACAAGGAAAGCCGACGAAGCCGGGCTGGCGCCCGGTTAGGAGGTTTGACGCAGTAGACGGCGCGGCTAGCTCTTTTTCTCTCAAATTGGGTTTTTAGAGGTTCCCTTATTTTCCTTGTCCGTGAAACTGACGTTTATCTGCGTTTTCTGCTTGCAAAAGCTATTGCTGCAGCAGCGCCGGCAAGTATTGCGACCGAGTATATTTCATTCCCTGTAGCCGGGTTTTTGTCGGTCGCAGCATCTACCGAAGAAGAACCGCTTCAGGTCTTTACAGTGAGTGTGAGTGTTTCTTCGAACAGAGCGCCGTAATCTATCTCTTCGCCGTTGAACTTAACGTTCACTCTGCTTGTAAATTCGCCTGCAGCTACGTCTTCCTCAGTTACGGTATATTCATAGGTGTAGTACTCTTCCTTACCGGGTTTCAGCGAGCTTATATCAGCAATTTTGATGGTCTCTTCGCCGGTGCCGACTGTAACATTGATGTCAAAGTCGTCGAAGCCGGTAAAATCATGACCGCTGTTGTTCTCTACCATAACAATGCCTTTGAGGATATCACCTGCATGGTAGATCTCTTTTTCAAAATCGGTGTCAAGATGGATTATCGTTAACGGTTCGGTCTGCGGGTAGCTTCTTATCGGGAAGTTGTCGTATGCCAGTCCGTGTTCGCTCAGTTTAAGACTGCGCTCTCTCAGCTCGGTAACGATCTCGGACCAGTCCGTCCATGCGCCGGGGTCATAGAGGTCTGTTCCCACAAAGCTCTCACCGGGATTTACAATACCATTTACATAATAATCATAGCTGTCATCTTTTTCAGACGGACTCTGGTCATAATCAAATTCGTTGTACACCGAAGTATAGAACAGATCGCTCTTGCCGTCTGCATCAGCCTTTACTATGATGGAGTACTTCACGTCCTTCGGGAGATACCAGGTCTTGCCGATATCAACAACATGATAGCCTGCATAGTTGAAATGCTCGGAAGCTTCTGCGATGAGTTCGCCGTCAACGGGGCTCACTGCGTCATCATTGAGCATATATACACTATAGTCAACGTCGATGTTCGCATCTGCGGTCTCAAGACCTATGTAGCGGACGCTGCAGTTATTCTGTGTGGTAAATACATTCGCCATGTACAGATCATTGTCAAATGACATAGAGTTAAGTCCGCTGTTGGGGAGGAAGTCATACATATCGATGTTGTGCTGTGCTAAGGTGTTCTCGGTATCGAAGTCAAAGCTTTCGGGGATATCGAGGCTCTGATCGTAGTAGGAGAGCCAGAAGTAACCGCTGCCCGCGTTGCCCCATGTGCTTATCACAGATCCGTCTTTGTCCTCTTTCTTATTGCCCCAGCTGTTCTTTACAAGGAAAGCTCCGTTGCCGCCGATAGTGCCCTTAGGATCATTGAAGTATTCCTTCGGGAAATCATCGTCATAGCCGACAATGCACACTGCGTGGTTGACATCGATCTTTTTGTTCACGGAATTCTTATCGGTGGGGTCGTATTCCTTGTCGTAGGTGTAATGCGTCCAGTATTCAGCTAACTGGTCGCTTGTGGGATTGCCGTCCTTGTCGATAAAGCGCATAAATGTCTCATTGTTGGCTTCTAACGTTTCACCCGGTAGAGACTGGTCAGCCTGAAACAATATCGAAACCGCTCTGCCGTTGACAAGTTCGGACTTTATAGCATCAACACCGGTCTGATTGAAGATATACTCGCCGTTTTTGCCAACGAGTGCGGGATTCGGCAGCATATTTCCGTTGCTCAGGGTATAGAGGCTGAGGAAGCGGTTGCTCTCGTCAAGAGTCCAGTCGCCGGTGGAATTGTCCTCGAAAGCTATGAAATGCTTCCTGACATCATCGGGAAGCTGATCCGCTGTTTCCTTATCCACATCAATATGGGTTATACCCTGCGAGACAAGGCTGTATATCAGCTCTGCTGAGAGAGGATCGGTATCTTCCTTGTAACCCTTTTCTGTCCATTCTTTTCTGAGTTCTTCGATAGTTGTTTCCGAGGGGTCATATTCTGTTTTGGTGCATGAAACGTCACCATACCGCTCCATTTCGTACACATAAAGTGTTATGACCGGGTTTTCTCTGTCAACAGTCTGCTTGTAAGGCACTATTTCCTCAAGAGTAGGACCCATTCCCGAGGAATATATTGCTGTGGCGTAGTTCATATAACCGCCTTGATTATAGACTGTTCTGGATATTAAACCGGGATCGGCATCATCATTGAAAACGAAATGATATCCTTCTCCGGACTGGGAGGGATATTCCTCCGAATCCTCCGGGAGCGCCATATAAGAGAACCACGCGAGATGCTTTTCCGACAGATTGTACATAGCGTCTTCATCGCTGCCGGTCTCCTTGTTATAGTCGTGACCGAGCTCATAGGCGATACTCGTCTCTGCCGCTGCGGTCGCGCCGAAGCTCCAGCAGGTACCCCAGGGGTTCTGGAGCTTTACAGGGGAAACAAAGTTTTTTCCGTCCACATCTCTGAGGTCAAACTTGGAGGGAAGGTCGGAAGTGTCCACAACAGGCATACGCTTTTTCGATGTCTGTATCAAACCGTTGCCCCGCAGGATCTTGTCTGTTTTTTTGTCATAGTCGGAAATTGCCTTCACGATGTCGTCGGCTGTCAAAGAATTCTTTGCAGCGTATGCCGGCACGCAGTTCGCCGCAGCGAGCATTACAGCAAGAGCAGCTGCGGCAGCAGTTTTGATTTGTTTCTTCATAATCGTTATCCTTTCCTTATGATCACTGATACTGCACAAATGCAAAAGACGATCCTTTATTACTGCCATGCTTCTGCATAGCCGGTTTTGCAGGCTCTTTAATGCAGGATCACACACGGAATGTGACAGTGTTCACTGCACTGTCGGGCGCAGTTATGCACCTGTGCTTTGTCCGGCATGAAGAGCGCTGAGGGTTACGGACCGTTCTCCGATGCGGCGTATCATTCGCGTCTCATAGCATTATAGCATATCGGAACGGATATTTCAAGTAAGTATGATAAAAAGTTGCAAAAATCAATTTAATTATTACAATATTGTCTTTGAGATTCTTTATCATATGTATTATCCGATCGTTCCGCTGCCGGGGTGACAGACCGGCGATCCGAAACAGTTTCAGGAGAACAAAACCGGATCATCTCCTGGCAGACGATCCGGTTTTAAGCAATATATTGGCAATACCGCGCAAATAGACGCACGAACCTTGTGCTTTCTTTTATATGCTATTTTGACTTTACACAAAATTCGGGATTGAGCCATAAACATGGTTTTTACACTAGGTATTAATAAGTATTTCTTTAAATATAATGGTTATCTTATCTCCATTCCTTAATAAGATTTCAGCTACAATACAATCATCAATATTATATCTTGTATTTTTATAACCATTTTTACTACCAGAATTTTGAATATCTTCATTAAGGCGTTTATTTAATATTGATTTAATCCCAGTAACAATATAATTCTCATTGACACAGTAAAAATCTATTATAGTACAAGTAATTCCATTTTTGAACAAATCTAGTCCCATATAATCAAAACATATAACACCAATAAATTTAATATTGTATATTTTTCCCTCATATAACTCTATAGTAAAATTTACCGTTTTCTCATTCAAATTAATGTCAAGGCTCAATATATCCGAGTCGTGAATATCCAAATTTTCTATTATCTTTGTATAATCTTCTTTGTTCATCATTATAAATTCCTTTACAATAATCGCATTTAGAAATCTTTTGACACACAATGTTTGCTATTACAGCTTTTTCCCTAAACATATGTTGCATTTTCATCAGTCTAAAACCAATGAAAATGCAACTTATTTTTCTGTAATTTTGTATTGTTTCGGCGTGAAGCCTTTCAACGGCTCCCGCGTGTTTTTTTGTTCTCGTATTTGCCTTTTACGGAAAGACCTATCGTTCCGTCTGCGATCAATGCGGTAACGTAGCCTGTAAAGCTGAAATCAAATCCGACATTCACCATATTCATGACTGACAGGATCAGCGAAGCTATATCCAATCCGAGTATGACATAGAAAAGGATCCATGTTTTTTTGCTTCCGAGATCCTTTCCGAACACAAGTAACAGAAGATCGGCGGCTTTTATTGCATAGAGAATGCAAATAATCACCATTAACGGAGTGACGGTATAGAAAAACAGATTTACGATGATCGACAGGACGCATACTCCGACGTGCAGGAACAGAAAGGCTTTATAGAAGACCGCGGCTTGTTTGCTGTAGTCTTTTATTATGTATATCGCGCCCATAATGAGCATTGACAGTATCACTGCCATAAGAACGATATTTGTAATATTTGAGAACAGCGCCGCAGTCGTTTCTGAGCCGGCAGCTCCGATGATGAAGTTTACAGCGCCGCCTACGGTGCCGAACATCATAATAAACATTACGATCAGATGAAAAATTGTAACGGGACTCTTTTTTGGCATGATGATTATAACTCCTTTAGTTTAAAAATTGAAAGTGGATGAGATAGTAAGCTTCTCATCTGACGTGGATACAGATTTTCAGTCTATAAGCGCCCTTACCTTTTCCGTGAGCATTTTCACCGATTCCTTATCCTTATCGGAAAGAGGCTTTTTCTTCATCTGACCGATAAGTCTGACAAATGCCCACAAGGACGAGCTGCGGACTGCTTTTTCGATCTCAGCTTCGTCGTCGGTCTTAAGATACTGCTTCAGAAAGCTGTGATAAAATGCCGAGGCGGTCTGAACAGAGAACCCCATAAAATCTTCAATGATCTTCGGGTCAAGCTCCGCGTAGCCGACATAGAACAGATATATACTGCTGAGGTCAACTATCGGATCACCAATCGCCATTCTGTCAACGTCTATGAACAGCGGCTCGTTGTTTGAAAGGAACACATTTCCCGTATGGAAATCGCCGTGAACAAGGCAATCCGATACCGGACGAGCCGCGATGATGTCAAACAGCTTTTTCTCGGTATCTTCGTCAAGTTTCGCTCTTCTTATCCAACTGTCGATGTATGTGGACGCTTGCGGGAAGAGCTTTCCGTTATCCGGACAGGTGCTGTGTATCTGCAGCGCAAGCTCAGCCATTACTCCCGCATAGTAATCGGTATGTTCCGGGTTCTTGGCGATAAGCTCGGAGATCGTTTTTGCATCTATCAGCTCAAACATAGACCCGTAGCCTTTTCCGACAGACACGATTCCGAATGATATCGCAGTTGGCAGACCGAGCACGAAAACGCTTCTTGCAAGAGCTATCTCTCGCTCAACGTCCTTGTAGGTGTTCTTCTCGTTGTACACCTTTACGATAAGCTCTTCGTCGTAGCGATAAACCTCAGCCTTCGCTCCCTTGCCGATACGGGCGCAGCCGGAAACATCTATCTCGCGGTACTCCTTGTACTTGGTCTTTGATGTATCAAAAGTACCCGGCCAGATGTAGTTTATCCTGTCGATGTACTCCTTGTAGGCGCCGGTTTTGTTCAGCTCCATTTCGACGTTTTCCGCTACAGTCTTGTAGTACCACTTATGTATCTCCGGATCCTTCTGGTGGAGATGTTCCCATATCTTCTCGCCCATTTCTCCGTAAGAACCTGCAAGCGAGCGCATATTGGACAGCTTATCGGCAAGCCAGAGCATTTTTACGCCGATATCGGTGCTGGTTTTGAGCTTTTCAAGGCTTTCTTCCTTGCGCCTCTTCCATGTTGCGGCTCTGTCCTCACCCGCGTACTCTTCCTCTGTCTCGGAATCGACGAGATGAGCGACCCTGCTGCCGAAGCGCTTCTCTATTTCTTTCAGCGTACCGTCTGTATCCTCAACGATATCATGCAGCACGCCGGCGGCAATTATCTCCATATCATCTGTCATTCCGGAAAGTATCTGCGCAACTTCGAGCGGGTGGAGTATGTAAGGGGAATTGTTTATCTTCCTTACCTTACCCTGGTGCATTATCGTTGAATAGATTATTGCTTCTTCAAGTAAATTCATAGTTTCACCTCAAACGGCAATATTCCGAAAAAATTATACAGCCCGCCCGGCTTCCCGGAAAGGCTTACAGATCAAGTGTTTGCCGGTTTGCTGCAGCAGAAAAGCATCACTTGCTATGCAGTGGTATCATTCCCATTCATTTTTAGAGGTACCCATAAGACAATAATTCTCCGATCCTGACCGGAAGCAGCTATCGGGATAAATGGATCAAATGCTTCTGAGCAATGACCCGATCATTTCGTCGTCACAGCGGCATTGAAAACAGCTTGCAGAAATTGTCCACATTCGGAAAAAATCTCTCGCGAAGCATTGCTGTTATCACAGGGGCTTTCGCTTTTGCGCGTTCTGTGCCCATTCCCAGCGTTGCAGCAAGACGGAACAGAGAGAAGGCTCCGCATATATTGCGGATAAGCCCGAGCTTTCCGGGGTCGGAAGTATCGAAATAAGTCGAAAGTGTGATGTCCCACACCTGTGCTGCCGACTTGCAGTCGAGCCCGATGACCTGCAAAGATATATTATCGTCATTCCCACCGCCGCTGTTCATTACAAGATACGAACCGGCAAAGTCAAACATCGGGTTCCCGCGGCTTATATCCGCCATGTCGATAAGCACAAGCTCGCCGTCGGATTGGACCATTACATTATTGGTATGGTAATCGCCGTGTACCATTACGCTGCCGTCAGGGACAGAATCCAGTATTTTCATAAAAATGTCGTTTTCCGCATCGGTAAAATACTCACCGGCTTTTTGCAGTCTGTCGCGGTATATATCTTTTATATCGCCGTAGAGCTTTGGGTCTGCTTCCGTGGAATTGAGAGTTTTCAGCAAGGTTCCGAATTTTACGGCGTATTCCTGCAGTTTGTCGGGGTGAGCCGTGATATATTTACCGACGGTGGTCGCTCCTGCCATTTCAAATACCAGACCATATCCCTCTTCCGTTTCTGCGATGTCATAGGCTATTGCGGAAGGGACACCGTGGACAAACGCGTTCTTTGCGTAATCACGCTCTTTTTCGATAAGAGAAAGCGGGCTGTTGTCGTGGTAGACTTTGATGATCGTTTCTTCGTTCAGACGATATACCTTTCCGTGGCCGCCCCGCCCTATCGCCTCGCAGCCTGCAACAGACACCTTTCGCAGCGCCTTTTTCACATCGAGCAGCTCGGTAAATCCCGTAGTCTCGAATATATCATAAACTTCGCGCGAAACATTGATGACCGCAAGCGGCTTGCCGATGCTTTTGCGGAGCTTCATAAGCACTCTGAGCCCGGCGCTTGATATGTATTCGAGCTTCTCTGCATCTACGGTGATGTCTGCTGTTTTGCCTTCCACAGCACCGAATATTTCCTTTTCGGTCTGCGGAGCGTTGTTTGTGTCTATCCTGCCTTCAAGGCGGATAGTCACTTTTCCGTTTTCTTCGTTGATAGTCATGTCCTTGCTCCTTTGCGGCGTATCGCCTGTATTGTATTATCTGATATTTCTGCGGCCTGCGGCTGGAGTGTTTTATGATATGGCTTGTGACAAAACCTGCTCCGCGGCTTCAATGAATGGTGTACAGGCTGTAATAGCACCCACTGATTATACCACAAAATGACATTAAAAGTCAATAGACCGAAAGTGCAATTTCCGGATCGCTGAAAAAATGTCCGGTCGGAGAACTGCCTTTGGTATATGCTCTTGGCTTATATAAAAAGGAGATCTGCTCCGGAGCATATGACAAGCCGGTGCTGCAAAAAAAGAATTCAACTTGTCGCAAAGCGGCAATGCCACGGCTTCCTGCTGCGGTTTGTCACCCGACCCGGCGCAGCCCGGTCCCGCCGGTTTTCGATGTATCCGGCGCGGGCGGCTCATTTTCTCTTCTTAAAGCGGTTTTTAGAGGTACCCTATAGAGACAATAAATTTCTCGTTTTTTCGGTTTGGCGTGCAAAGATTGCAGTTCGAAAGTTGACATTCGACATTTTGTATGATATAATATATAACATGATGTCGGGCATATATGAAAGTTTGCGATCGGCAAAGCAAATCGGGCAGTACCAAGAGATCTCTTCGCTGCACCTTATTGCACCGGCTCCGGCAGCACGGCTCCCGCTTTCAAAGATCTTAAGGGAGAGGTGACCGGAAAATGCGGTACAATACAACAGCCGATCAATTCTTATCTGACAGCCGACAGAAAAAATTACGGAGGAAAAACAATGACCATCAACAAAAATCAGAACGGAGAAACACTTACTATAGCGATCGAGGGAAGACTTGACACAGTGACAGCGCCCCAGCTTGAAACAGAGGTGAAGGCTTCTGTGGACGGGATCAAGGAGCTGATATTCGATATGTCAAAGCTCGAATACATATCTTCTGCAGGACTGCGCGTGCTGCTTTCATCGCAGAAGATCATGAATAAGCAGGGAAAAATGATTGTCAGAGGCGCCGGCGAAGCTATAATGGAGATCTTTGACGTGACCGGTTTTGCAGATCTGCTGAATATCGAATAAAATGGACAAAAACGAAGGAATGCGCGCGCTGTCCCAGAATCAGGCATTCCTGAAAAAAGCATACACATCTGCGCTGATACCGTGTATGCTCTCTATAGTGAGCAATTGTGCGAACATCATTGCAGACGGTATTCTTGTGGGACAAAAGATAGGTGTTGCGGGACTTTCCGCGATAAATCTGTGTGTGCCGGTTTATCTTGTATTGTGCGTTATCGGATCGTTTTTTGTTTCGGGGACCGCTATTTGCGCTTCAAATGAAATAGGTAAGGGAAACGCCGACTCCGCACAGAAATATTACGGCACAGCGCTTACAGCGTGTACTGTATTCTCTGTTATAATGGCGGTTGTCGGGGTGTTCCTTTCGGATGCCGTGACATCTCTTCTTTGCTCTGAACCCGGGGTTTACCCTATGGTGAGGGATTACACACAGGTAACGCTTATCGGAGCCGCCCCGAAAATACTCATATATATGCCTTTCTGGTTTCTGCGGCTTGACGGCAGGAACAAGACTGTTACTGTTATGATGGCGATAATGGGCGTGGGCAACATACTTCTTGATATACTGTTTCTGTTTGTGATGGATATGGGTGTGTTCGGCGCGGCACTCGCAAGTGTGATCGCAACGTGCATTGCCTGCGTTATAGGTTTTGTGAGCCAGCATACGGGCAAGGCGACTTTCGTGTTCAGACCCGCTGTTCCGGATAAGAAAACAATTGTGAGAATGTCTAAAGCCGGTACTCCCGCGGCGCTGAACAATCTTATGCAGACTTTCAGACTGCTTTTTATCAACGGTTTGCTTATGTCATACGGCGGTACTGAAGCGGTGGCGGTGTTTACCGTTGTCAACGGAATAGCCGCCTTTTCGGAAGCCGTTACTTCGGGTGTGCCCCAGGCTGCGTCGGCTATGCTCGGGGTATATAACGGGGAACACGATAATAAGAGCACAGTTATACTGCTGAAGCTCGAATTTGTCAGCGGTGTTATAAATTCCGCGGTGTTCGGCATCATCATTACAGCCGGTGCGGGAGTTATCGGTATGCTTTACGGTATCGACGTACCGATGTATATACCTATGCTCTGTCTTGCGCTGAGTCTGATACCGTGCCTTTGGAACAGCATATTGTCCGGATATTATAACGTTTCCGGCAGGGCTTTGCTTTCTTCCGTCATCATATTCCTGAGGGTATTTGTTTTTACTGTTATAAGCCTTTGGGGGCTGACGGCGGCCGGGTTTATACCGTGGCTCTTCCTCCCGCTGACGGAACTGCTCACCACGGGAGTGTGGTTTTTCATTACGCGTGAGTTGAGCCGAAAAAAAGAAAATATCAGCCGTTATATGCTTATGGACACGACGCTCGACAAAAGCGGCAATGTTATCAATTTTTCCATGATAAGCGATAATGACGCGATATGTGACGCCTGTGAGCGTATTACCGGATTTTGTGAGAAAAACGGTATGCAGATGAAACAGACCATGCGTGTGAGTCTGGCTCTCGAAGAGATAATGACCGTCATTTCGCAGGACAATGCACCGAACAACGTGAATTTCGATATTCGCGTGTTCGCCATACAAGATGTTATCGGTATAAGAATACGTTATGACGGTAAGGAGCTTGACCCGCTGCAGTTTGATGCGGACGACGAGAGATATATGGGAGTCTCTATGATAAAAAGCCTTGTGGAAGAGCTGGTTTACACACAGGTCGTAGGTTTGAACTCGCTGATGATAATTATTTAAAGGTGATAAAGATGGAAAGCGGAAGGTATGCCGAAGCTTTTCGGCATCTGCGCGATGTGTGCGGCAGAGCCGTGAGTGAACAGGAGGCATTGCTGAAGCGGCTGCTGCAGGAAAACAAAGATACTGTATATGGGCGCAGATATGGCTTTGCTGATATACGCGGGCACACGGATTACCGGGAAAAGGTGCCTGTCACTGTTTTTTCGGACTACGATGGGTATATAAACAGGATAATAAACGGTGACAGAGATGTTCTTACTTCCGCGCCCGCAGTGTTTTTCAATGTAAGCTCCGGCAGTGTCGGAGAACAGAAGTATATCCCTATTGTCCGCGAAGATGTTGACAAGCACCGCCTTTACGCTGAGGAAGCGATACCCGGTATAGTGCAGAACGAACTTCCGCATGATGACCCGGAGGAACTTTTCGGCTGTATCTTCAATGTCGGTGATGTTTTTATGACGACTCTGGCTGACGGAAGGCTGTGCGGAGTGCGTTCCGGTATCTATCTGCAAAGCGCGATGGCGGCAGGTGAGCTTGACACCTCGGTATATACCGCCCCGCCCGACATTATGTTCCCGCGGGAGATAACCGATATGCTGTACCCGAAGGTGAGGTACGCGCTTGCAAATGAGAACGTTACTGCGATACACGGCGTTTTTGTTCACCGTATGGCCGGACTTTTCGGATATATCGAGCGCAACTTCGGCGCTTTTATCGAAGATATAAGATACGGCAGGGTCGGTGAGGGCTTCCGCATGAGCGACAGCGTGCGAAAGCAGCTTAGCGGCAGATTTGCTCCGGATCCCGAACGGGCAGACTATCTTGCTTCTATTGCCGGCAAAGATCTTGCATACGGTATGCTGCTCAAGATATGGCGGAAGCTGCGGTATATAAGGTGCATAAACGGAGGCCAGTTCAGTGTTTACGGTGACAGCGCTTCAAGGTATGTCAAAGGAGTCCCGATACACAGTTATATTTACGCGGCGTCCGAGAGCGGGATAGGAGTTTCTCCGGGAATGGGACTGCAGGGCGAATATGTCCTGCTGCCCGATGTGTGCTATACCGAGTTCATACCGGACGAGTCCGGCGATGAGACCGATACGCTCACCATAGGCGAGATCGAGACCGGAAAGCGCTATGAAATAATCATCACGACTTTGTCCGGTCTTTACCGGTACAGGTTAGGCGATGTTGTTGAGGTCACCGGACGGTATGGCGAGGCGCCTGTAATAAGAATCTGCTATCGCAGGGAACTTGTTATGAATGTCGCGGACGAGCGAATGAACGCTTCTCAGCTTGAACCGGCGGTCATGCTTTTTGAGCAGAGAACAGGAATATCGACCTTAAAGTATTGTTTCTCCGGCGAAATGGGCGACACGCTGCCGAGGTATGTTCTGTATATCGAAGCGCCGCTCACAGGTGTGACGGATGCCGGCATGATACTTGACGAGTGCCTTTGCAAGTTCGGCGTCAATTACAGAAACGAGAGAATCATCGGAAGTCTCGGTGTACCGGACGTAAAGCCACTGAAGCCCGGGAGCTTCGCGGAATATTACAGCGAATTCCGGGACGGAAAGAGAAATGACCAGCTCAAACCGCTCAGGATACTCACATCACCGGAACAGATCTCTTTTTTCAGGAGCAGAATGGAGGATAATAATGGAGAATAATACGGGGAAACGATCAAGAATATCTGTCGTTATAGTTACGGGGATCACTTTTATCGTAGTGCTGCTGACTTTTGTTACAGCAATGATAGGTTACAGTGAGTTCACTTCTGTGCTTGAGAAGCAGTATAACGATTCTGCATACGAGGTGGCATATACCGCGCTGTCATATCTCAATCCTGACAGATTTTCTCATTATGTGGAGACACTTGAAACAGACGAGGAGTTCGATGTCATACAGAAACGCCTTGATGAGCTTACCGATAATATGAATGTAAATTTCATATATGTCGGGGAAGTGGATCCCGAGGGAAAGTCGATCATCTATATCTACGACTCCGTCAACTCGTCTCTCGGGTATGACAGATACCCTCTCGGAAAGATCGGTGAGGATTTTGATCCCCAGTACAATCAGATACTCAGAGATGTTATCAGTACAGGCGAAAGATCGGATATATACCTGTATTCCTATACCGAGTGGGGAGATCACACGACGGCTCTGCTGCCGGTCAAGGATTCCAACGGTAAGGTAGTTTCAATAATCTGCGTTGAGAAAACGATGGAGGTACTCCAGCAGGCGCGAAACGACTATGTGGTCCACGTTGTTGTATTCTCGGGCATAGTACTTGTCATAGCGGTGCTGATATGCTTCCTGTTCCTGAGGCAGTACGTTATTTCGCCTATAGCGGAGATAACGCATGAAGCAGAGAGATTTGCGGACGACCACAGCGCAGGCAGCGATATAAAGGCGGTATCGTCAAGGAACGAGATAGGTGTGCTTGCACGTTCCGTCAAAAAGATGGAATCGGATATTATACAGTACATAGATAATATCACGAAGATAACCGCTGAAAAAGAGCGTATCGGCGCGGAGCTCAATGTAGCAACGCAGATCCAGGCGGATATGCTCCCGTCCATATTCCCCCCATTCCCCGATCGCAGCGAGTTCGATATCTACGCTACCATGACCCCGGCTAAGGAGGTCGGCGGTGACTTCTACGACTTCTTCCTTATTGATGACGATCACCTTGCAATGGTAATGGCGGACGTTTCCGGCAAGGGCGTTCCTGCAGCTCTGTTCATGGTAATTGCAAAGACACTCATAAAGAACCACGCACAGCTTGGTGAATATTCTCCGTCCAAAGTCCTGATGAGTGCAAACGAGCAGCTCTGTGAGGGCAACGAGGCAGAACTTTTCGTAACTGTATGGATGGCTATACTTGAAATATCCACCGGTAAGGGAAAGGCGGCAAATGCCGGACATGAGCATCCTGCTCTTCGCCGCAAGGACGGAAAGTTTGAGCTTATCGAATATCGCCATTCGCCCGCAGTCGCAACAATGGAGGGCATACGCTTCAAGGAGCACGACTTCGAGCTGCACCCCGGAGACAGCCTGTTCGTATATACGGACGGTGTGGCGGAAGCTACTGACGCGCACAATGAACTGTTCGGCGGCGAGAGAATGATCGAAGCTCTGAACAAGAATCCGGACGCTTCCCCGAAGGAAATGCTTGCAAATGTAAAGGCTTCGGTAGATGAATTTGTCGGTGAAGCTCCGCAGTTCGACGATATAACGATGCTTGGTCTTAAATACTTTGGCGCAGAGGATAACAAATGAAAGATATAACCGTAAAAGCCACAGACGAAGAACTTAACACAGTCATTGCTTTCGTGACTGAGCAGCTCGAAACTGTGGACTGCCCGATGAAAGCGCAGATGCAGCTGGAGGTCGCGGTAGAAGAATTATTCGTGAATATTGCACACTATGCTTATGCACCGGAAACCGGGAATGCGACGATACGCACGGAGATAACCGGCGAAACTGCCGAGATAACCTTCATAGACAGCGGAATGCCATATGATCCGCTTGCAAAGCCCGACCCCGATGTTACACTTTCGGCAGAGGAAAGGAAGATAGGCGGGCTTGGCATCTATATGGTAAAAAAGAGTATGGACGATGTGAGATATGAGTACACCGACGGCAAAAACATACTCACGATCGTAAAAAAGCTCGTCTGATCCGGTTACAGACGAGACAAAGAGTCATAATTTCTTACAGGGAATACTCTGTCGGTGATCGGCAGGATATTCCCTGTTTTGCTGAGTTATTTTGCAATTAAAAAAAGGCTTATCCCTGTATTGTGGGATAAGCCTTTTCGGATCGCTGTGTATATTACTTCTTCTTTCTTGAAACAACTGCCGCCATAAGGCATATCGCCGGTACGATCACTGTTATACCGGCACCCGTGGAGGGATTGCCTTCTGCTGTTACGTCAGTGTTCTCAGCCACATCTTCCGCTGTATCATCAATTGCCGCGTTATCGCTGTCGGCATCTGTATAGGATTCCGTATCTTCGGTAACTTCTGCCGAGCTGTTGATGATCTTTATTCTGCCTTCGCCGTAAAGATCGCTGTACTTTTCGGGTATCACGCCGCCGAGGTTATCACGGATATATGCTGCAATAAGATCGGAATCCGATATAACACTGTCGCGGACAATACTGCACTTTTCGGATAATATGTATCTGAATCCGTCACCGCCGTTTTTCAGATAGTAGTCATGGCAAGCGAGAGTGTATGTTTTCTCCGTATCGAGAGGTTCACCGTTTATCAGCACGTCTTTGACTCTGTACTCTCCGTCAACACTGAGAAATGCGCCGGTGTCGTCCTGCTTTACAGAACTGGGGACACCTTCATCTATAGTGTATTCGATGCCGGAAACGTGGATAAACGAGGCATTTTCGCCGGGATATTTCATTGCTCCCGCTTCCAGTACATCAAGTATCTGCTGACCGGTGACTTCAACTACCATTGCCATATTTGCAAACGGGAATACAGCCATAGCGTCACTGTATGTAATATCACCTGCGCTGATCGAAGTTCTGACACCGCCGCCGTTTACTATTCCTACATCGGCTTCGAGGACATATTTATATGCGTCTGCGCAAAGGTCACCGAGGTTTGTCTCGTGGTTCCTTACCACTCTTTCTCCGGTCTCCGGGTCATTCGCAATAAGCTCATAATCGGAGCTGCCTATCTTCCGGTCAAGGATCACGCCGTATTCCGACTTTATCTGCATCATAACGCTGTTTACTGTTTCATCGACGAATCTGCCTTCTCTGTCGTCGGGTTCGAGCCACGAATCTTCGGCGATACCGGAGTTCTCATCGGGTGCGGGAACGCTGTCTATAAGTTCGGTGGAGATCTTGCCGTCTGTGGTTATGGTCATCCTGCCGATATTTGCAAGCTTTGTTCCGGTCTGTGTGATGACAACGTCTTTGCCGTCCTTTGACTTCACGGTAATTCCGGGTGTAACATCGTGAGAATGACCGTCTATCACCGCGTCTATTCCGGAAAGCTCGGCGACGATCTCCTGTGCGCTCCAGCCTTCTCTTATATCAGTTTCGCCGAGGTGTCCGAGCAGGATAATGTAGTCCGCGCCGTCTTCTTTTGCATCGTCTACTGCTGTCTGGAGAAGCTCATATATACTGCCGTTTTCGCCGAATCCATAGATATATTCGCCTGCATCGTTCTGGAAAAATACAGGGTTGGATCCCGTAAGCGTTTCGGGAGTTGCCGCACCGACAAAAGCTATTTTCTTGTCTCCCGCCTCGATCATCTTGTACGGTTCGAACAGCAGCTCGCCTGTTTCTATGCTATAGAAATTTGCGCAGATGTAACCGCAGTTCAGTTCGTCCGCTCTGACCATAAGCTCTTTGAGACTGTAATCAAACTCATGGTTGCCGAGAACTGCGGCATCATAACCGACCGCGTTCATAAGCCGGGTTATGTAAGCACCTTTCGAGAGTGTACCCACCGGCATACCATGAATGGCATCACCTGCATCGACCACCAGCACATTCTCATACTGCTCCTGCATTTCGCGTTTGTACAGCGCAAGTCCGTCATAGCCGATATTGACATCAATACCGCAGTGGACGTCGTTGGTGTAAAGAATGACGATATCGTCACTCTTGCCGCCGTCTTCCGCATAAACGGGAAGCTGTACGGCTGCGGCAGCAAACACCAGAGCGGCACCTGCTGCTGTGATCCTGATAAACTTTTTCATTTTTCCTCCTGATAATCCTTGATTTGTGATACATTTAGTATCTTTTCTAAAAGATACCGGTCCCAAGCCGGAGTTTATACAAAAAATTATACCACATTAGTTGTTATTTTGCAACAGTTTGATTTTCACGAAAAAGCAGCAGACGGTAACGGTGTAAAAGGAAAGGCTTTAGGGAACCTCTAAAAAATTTAATGATTATTTAATAATTTTATGCTATAATGTAATTACAGGGTCAGGAAAAACATAAGCGGAGGTACTTGAAATGAATAAGACAGGATTTATCATGCAGCTCGCAGAGAGACTTAACATCACGGAAGAACAGGCAGCGTTAGTTGACGGGATAGTAGAAGCTCACCCCATAATCGGCAAAAACAGCAAACTTGCCGTTATCGCGGAGATAAAGGAAAAACTCGGTACAGACGATGAGACTGCAAAGCAGATATCGGACACGGTATCGGAGCTTATCGGATCGAACATCAGGAACAAGCTGCTGCACCCGTTCGGCGGCAATGACGAGGATAAATAAGAAAGGCAATACGATGTATCTGAATATACTGAAAAAAGATCTGAAACGCAAGAAAACGATGAACGTGATAGTGCTGCTTTTCGTGATACTCTCGGCGATGTTCGCGGCAAGCAGCGTGAACAACATTATCGCGGTATCAACGGGCATAGACTATTACTTTGAAAAGGCGGGAATGTCCGACTACTTCGTAGTCACGCTCGACAGCACCAATGCCGATATGGAGCAGAGGCTGCTGAATGAGCCGTATGTCACCGATGTCCGCCGCGAACCCGCGTTGTTCGCCGACAGAACAAATTTCAAGCGAAACGGCGAATACCTTGCCGATACCACAAACACGATCTTCATAATGTCGGTGGACAAAACGAAGCTGAACTACTTTGACTCCGCCAATGAAAATATCACCGCCGTTGAGCGCGGCAAAGCGTATATCTCGGGAAACGTCCCCAAAATGAGCGGTATCGGGGTCGGCGATAAATTCACGGTGAAGTTCGGAAACGCGGAGCTTGAACTTGAATACGCGGGCTTCGCGAAAGACGCGTTCCTCGGTGCCGAATTTGCGGCGAACACTCGCTTTATACTGAACTCGCAGGATTACGCAGTGCTTAACTCCGATGAATACGCAGAACTCTCCGCCGGAAGCACCTACTATATCGACACCGACGATGTACCCGCCCTCGAAGCGTCGCTTGCCGATGCGAACGGCATACTGCTGAGCATAGATGCCGGGCAGATGAGACTCGCGTATGTGATGTCGATGATAGTGGCGGCGCTGCTGCTCATCGTGAGCGTCTGCCTTATACTTGTGGCATTCGTAGTGCTCCGGTTCACTATCGGCTTCACGCTCGAAGAAGAGTTCCGTGAGATCGGCGTAATGAAGGCTGTCGGTATTAAGAACAGCTCGATTCGCAGGCTGTACCTCGTCAAGTATTTCGGCATCTCCATAGTCGGTGCGCTGATAGGATTTATATGCAGTCTCCCGTTCGGCGATATGCTCCTTGCAAGCGTTTCCGAAACAATGGTGCTCGGAACGGAGAACTCCTCGTTTACAGCGCTGCTGTGCTGCATCGCGGTAGTAGGTATCATAATGCTGTTCTGCTGGGGCAGCACCCGCAGGATAAAGAAGATGTCGCCTATCGACGCAGTGCGCAGCGGACAGACCGGTGAGCGTTTCCGAAAAAAGAGCATAATGCACCTCGGTAAAAGCCGTCTCGGTACAACGTTCTTTCTCGCAGTAAACGATGTTATCAGCAGTCCGAAGCAATACGGCATAATCACCGCCGTATTCGCGATCCTGCTTATGTTGGTAATGATACTCGCAAACACGGCAAATACGCTGAACAGCGAAAAGCTGCTTTTCCTGTTCGGGACAACAAAAAGCGATGTGTACATAACAATGACCGGCGATGTTATGGACGCTATGGGCGACCCGGCTAACGGGAACGAACGTCTCCGGCATTCATTCGATGAGCTCGAAAAGACGCTTGCCGAAAACGGTATGCCCGGCAAAGTACACGTTGAAAGAATGTACACGATACCGGTGAGCTTCGGCTGTGAAAAGACGAATATGGTATTCCAGATATGCCCTCAGACCCACGCTTCCGATTATGTTTATGAGGAAGGCACAGCGCCAATGTATGACAACGAGATCGCACTCACATACCTGGTCGCCGAACGACTTGGCGCAAGGATAGGCGATACCGTGACCCTGACGGTGAATGGTGAGAACAGAAAATGCATCATAACAGCTCTTTTCCAGAGTTTCGGGCAGCTCGGAAAGACAGGGAGACTGCATGAAAGCTTTGATGTGAACGGGCTTCAACCTTCGTCTGCGTATTCCTTTCAGATAGACTTCGACGATCACCCGGGTAAAGACGAGATCGACAGGCGGGTAGAGCTGCTCAAGAACATTTATGACACGAAAAATGTATTCAATGCCGCGGAGTTCGTCAAGGACTGCACCGGGGCGTCGGACACTATTGCGGCGGTAAAGAATATGATACTTATTGTTACTCTCCTAATAGTCATACTGATAGCAGTGCTTATGGAGCGTTCGTTCATTTCCCGCGAGAAGGCGGAGATTGCACTGATGAAGGCTGTGGGATTCAACAACGCATCGGTCATAGCTCATCACACGCTTCGTTTCGCGATAGTGGCGCTGATATCGTCTGTTATCTCGGCTGTGCTTTGCATACCGCTCACAAAGCTTGCCATTGATCCGATAATGGGTATAATGGGCGCGGTAAACGGTGTCGGTTATGACATAAGACCTTTGGAGATATTCGTTATTTACCCGCTTGTTATCCTCGCTATAACGATACTTGCGGCATTCATCACATCACTTTACACGAAAACCATAAGATCGTCCGACACGGCTGATATAGAATAAGGAGAAAGAAATGGAAAAGATACTTGAAGTTAATGACCTCTGCAAGACCTATATAGTGAACAAGTGGCAGAACAACGTTCTCCGGAATGTGAATTTCACTGTTGAAGAGGGAGAAATGGTTGCGGTAATGGGACCGTCCGGCTCCGGGAAATCCACTCTTCTGTACACTGTCTCCGGCATGGACAGAATGACTGCGGGAACGGTGAAATTCTGCGGCAGCGACATATCGGCACTGAAAGACGACGAGCTTGCAAAGCTGCGCCTTGACGATATGGGATTCATATTCCAGCAGATGTATATGCTGAAAAATCTTACCGTGCTCGACAACGTGATACTTCCCGCCTGCAAGAGCGACAAGCACAAAGAGAAACGTTCCGGGATCGCTCAGCGCGGGCGTGATCTCCTGCGGAAGCTTGGCATACAGGATATTGCCGACAACGACATAAACGAGGTTTCCGGCGGCCAGTTACAGCGTGCCTGTATTTGCAGGAGCATGATAAACTCGCCGAAAATGATATTTGCCGACGAGCCTACAGGGGCGCTCAACCGCAGTTCCTCGGAGGAAGTAATGGAGGAGCTTGCAAGGCTCAATGAGGACGGCACCACGATAATGCTCGTCACCCACGACGCGAAAGTTGCCGTGAAATGCACGAGAGTTCTGTTTATAGTTGACGGGAACATAAAAGGAGAGTATAATATAAAGAAAGAAGATACGCTTCGTGACCGCGAACGCGGATTGAACAACTGGCTTATGGAAATGGGCTGGTAGGCGCGACGGCGCCACCGGTTCCGTCTGTTACTTTCATCAACGGACGGGTCACTGCCTCGCAGCCGTTATCCTCTTCTTGCCGGAGCATGGATTTGCAGGCGCGACGGCGCCCCCGGTTCCGTATGTTATATTAACTGTCGGACGGGTCACTGCCTCGCAGCCGTTATCCTCTTCTTGTCGGAGCGCGGATTTGCAGGCGCGACGGCGCCCCCGGTTCCGTCTGTTACTTTCATCAACGGACGGGTCACTGCCTCGCAGCCGTTATCCTCTTCTTGCAGGAGCATGGATTTGCAGGCGCGACGGCGCCCCCGGTTCCGTATGTTATATTAACTGTCGGACGGGTCACTGCCTCGCAGCCGTTATCCTCTTCTTGCCGGAGCATGGATTTGCAGGCGCGACGCGCCACCGGTTCCGTCTGTTACTTTCATTAACGGACGGGTCACTGCCTCGCAGCCGTTATCCTCTTCTTGTCGGAGCGCGGATTTGCAGGCGCGACGGCGCCCCCGGTCACATTTGCCGGTTTGGATGTCAGGAACTTGCTCTCAACATCACATCTTTTGGAGTGCTTATGGATATATTGATAGTCGAAGACAACAAAGAATTGCAGCAGCTCCTTACCGATTTTCTGCGTGCCGACGGGTACACCGTCAGCGCCGCGGAAAACGGCGAGAAAGCCTTGTCTCTGTATGAAAAGTACGGGGCAAGGCTTGTTCTGCTTGATATAAACCTGCCGGGAATGGACGGTTTCTCCGTTTGCGAAAAGATACGCAAAAACAGCAACACGCCGATAATAATGCTCACTGCAAGAGTAAGCAAGGAGGACAAGCTGAACGGGCTTATCCTCGGTGCGGACGACTACATCGAAAAGCCCTATGATATTGACATTCTGCTTGCAAAGATAAAGGGCATCTTTAAACGCAGGTTTGCGGAGGACAAGCTGACAGACGGGGATATAACCCTTGACCTTGCGTCAGGAAAAGTCAGCAAGAACGGAAAAGTCCTCGATATGACAGCGAAAGAATTTGAGCTGCTGAAGCTTCTTATCGAGAACAAGGGACAGACGCTCACCAAAGACCGCCTGTTCAACGCGGTATGGGGAATGGACAGCGAATCCGAACAGCAGACGCTCACCGTGCATATAAAGTGGCTGCGCGAAAAGACAGAGAACGATCCGAAAAATCCCGTCCATATAATCACAGTATGGGGAAAGGGCTACCGCTGGGAGGGCTGATATGAAAAGATTTGACAGGCTCATCGTTCTTGCGGCGGTGATAATAACAGCGGCATTTGTCATCATAAACGTCATTCCCGAAAGCAAGGACGGCGATGTCCGGCTGCACAATGTAGAGATCAGCCGTGCTGTGCGGGTGTTGACCGATACCGGGGAAATGCCCGATCCGGCGCAGTATAAAACTATAACCGGGATATATCCGCAGACCGGCGATAACAGCTTCTACGACTCACCCAATGAGTATGTTATCCGCGAGATAAACGGAAAGCTCTACAGGATCGAATACTCCGAGATCCCGCAGACTAACGGCAGGCTGTCTCTGAATGTGACTGCCGCTTTTTTTGCCTTGTTCACTATCGGATTACTGCTCTGGCTGCGTCAGACGGTGATAAAGCCGTTCGACAGAATAAGCGAGCTGCCCTATGAGCTGGCAAAAGGCGGGCTTTCCGTACCTTTGAAAGAAAGCAGGAGCCGGTATTTCGGCAGGTTCATATGGGGGCTCGATATGCTCCGCGAGAAGCTCGAACAGTCGAAACAGTCGGAACTGGAACTGCAAAAGGAAAAGAAGACGATGCTCATGTCGCTGTCGCACGATATAAAAACTCCGCTGTCTGCAATAAAACTGTCCGCGAAGGCTCTCGAACGCGGGCTGTATCCCGAAACCGAAAAGCAGCGCGAAACAGCCCGTCTGATCGCGAAAAATGCCGACGACGTGGAGAAGCTGGTGAACGAGATAATGCACGCGAACAGCGAGGATATTATCCGGTTCGGCGTGAAGAACGGCGAGTTTTATATTTCCTCGGTCATAGACAGGATAAAGATGTATTATTCTGACAAACTTTCGGGAACGGAATTTACGGTGGATAATTGCTCCGACTGCATTTTAAGCGGCGATCCCGACAGGCTTGCGGAAGTACTGCAGAACATCATTGAGAATGCGATAAAATACGGTGACGGTCATTATATCCGTATAGGCTTCTCGGACGAGGAGGACTGCCGGCTTATAAGTGTAACGAACAGCGGGTGCACACTGCCGGAAAATGAGCTCGCACATATTTTCGACAGTTTCTGGCGCGGTTCCAACATCGGCACGCAGAAAGGAAGCGGTCTCGGTCTTTCTATCTGCCGCAGCCTCATGGCAAAGATGAACGGAGATGTGTACGCGGAAATAAGCGGCGGTGATATGCGCGTAACTCTTGTCTGCAGAAAAGGATAAGCAGACGTGACAACGAACACCGCGAATCCCGAACCTGTCTCGGCGGATCGGGATACAGCTCGTGATATATCGGCACATTGCTGCCGCTCTCAAATCTGTATGGAAACCGGTAATAAGGTCTTTAAACAGCGTTACAAAGATACAAAGCCGCCGCCTGCAATATTGTCGTAAAATATTTTGTGTGTCATATCAGCTTCTCCAATTCATCAAGCAGCTTGCGCTTCATATCCGCAAGCTGTTTTTCGCTTGGTCTGTTGTCATCGGAATACATCTTCTCCATAGGATACCACCAGACGGGTCCTCTGCCGTTATTGCCGTAGTTCTCAATATCACCGCTTACTCTCGGGAACAGATGCCAGTGCAGGTGCGCATCACCCATGCCGAGAAGCTCGTAGTTGATTTTCTCGGCGCAGAACGCCTTTGACACCGCTTCGGCAACTATCGTCATTTCTTCAAGGAACCTGGCTCGCTCTGTCGGGTCGAGGTGGAAAAGCTCGGTCCTGTCTCCGTGGTGCTTGTAGAGGAACAGCGTATAGCCGTGAAAATGCTGATTATCGCCTATCACAACATATCCCGTTTCAAGTTCCTTGACGAAACAGGGATTTGTTCCGTTTTGTATCATTTTTATTCTGTCGCATATCAGGCACATTTTATGACCTCCTCAAATCTCATTTCAGATCCGGTGCATAAAGGCAATACCGCGCAAACAGACGCACGGATCTTGCTTGCATAAATATTTCTGCTATTATAACACCTGTTGAGATAAAAGTCAAATGTGATCTCATTTATCGGTGCTCCCATTCCGCTTTCAGAGCCGCACAAGCAGCCGCATACCGGGATCTGTTGCGTTTTCTGTCGTTTTATGGTAGAAATATATATAACAGATCATACTCATCTGATGCAAGGAGCAACTTTAATGGCATATAAAATACTGCTCGTTGAGGATAATCCTCACATCATGGAGATCAATGCTGAGACACTCAGAATGGAGAATTATGATGTCGTCGGAGCGCCGGACGGCAAGACCTGCATCTGAATGTTATAACAAAATTGATTTTGGAAAGCGAAACGAAGCATCCTGATTATAAAAATTCAGTTATGTCATTTTATAGAATAAGAAACCGTAATTTAGAGAAATTAGAAAATAAGCACAAAGTACTTTACAAAAAAGAACAATTGTGCTATAATGTAAGTAAGATAAGAACAGGCGTTTTGAAGTAGAGACTGTGCTGCTACGCACCTTACGGGTCAAAAGAAATGCGGGAAGGGGCACACCCGCCAAAATGCCGATTTCTGAACCGCTTTGAGCAATCAAGGCGGTTTTCTTATGCCCGAAAGGAGCCCCAATGCCCGAACCAATAACACTGACTCTCAACGACCTGTGGCTGTTCCTGCTCGCGTTCGCCGGAGGATTGTCAACGATCTCGGCGGGTATCGCTGTGATCGTAAACATTATCCACAAAGCGAAAGCTCCCAACAAGAAGCAGGACGAGCGCATTGCCGCTCTCGAAGAAAAGTGCGGCAAGACAGAAGCCCGGCTGGAACAGGGAAACAAACGTTTCGAGTCCGATGCAGAAAAGATGTGTGCGCTCGAACAGACTATGAAAGCCACGAACAAGATCATCATTGAGAGCTTACAGGCGCTTACAGCCCATGCGATAGACGGCAATAACACCGCGCAGCTCAAACAGGCAGAGCGCTTATGAAATCAAAGCACTGTGCTTTCCGGGCTGCTTCGTACACCTCATCGCGGGTCGCTTCCGGGCGTCCCATTGCAATGTTGTTGTATATCGTATCCTGAAAAAGATATACTTTCTGAAACACCATACTCACATTGTCCATAAGCTCGGAGAGCGGGACTTTCCGTATATCCTTTCCCCTCACAAGTATCTCGCCGCCGGTAATATCCCAGAAACGTGCAAGCAGATTTGCTATCGTGGTCTTGCCGCTTCCGGACTGTCCTACCAGCGCGGTCATCTGACATTTCTTTGCGGAGAATGATATATCATGCAGCACATCTTCCGTCCCGTATGCAAACGAAACATTCCTGAACTCGATCTCGTTATCGGCACTTTCTGTTCCGAAATGCTCCGTGCCGCTGTCGGCAAGCTCACTTTCCGCAAATACTTCATCTATCCGATCAAGACAGCTTTTCATTATGGTAAGTCTTGTGGTCTGCTGATAAAGATGCTTTATCGCGGAAAAAACGCTGAACAGGAACAATATCGTACCGACAAAATATGTGGCGGAAAGCTGTCCGTTCTGCATGAGCCATACCGCAGAAACGAGCAGAGCAGTGATGCCTATGCCGTATAAAATCAGATGCGCCGTTTCAAAAGGAATTATATGCTCCTCAAAGCTGAGATTGGTGGTTTTCATTTTTCTGAAAGCCGTGCGCATTTCCCCCGCACTCTCTCCCGTAAGTCCGTAGCTTTTTATTACAGGAAGCCCCTCAGAATACTCAAGCACGGCACTTGTGAGTTCTTCAACCGCCGCTTGTCGGTCAGCAGCTTCACCGAGAGCTCTCCGCGCAGATAAAGGTCGATCATGTATATAGCGGATACTATCGGAACATTCATGAACAGAGAGTGAAAGAATGTGGAGATGTAGCCTTGCGGATCCCGTTCCACTCGTCGCGCACCGTAGGTATAAACCTGAACATAACGGCTATGGGGATAATGACAGCGGTGGGAAGGTGTATAGCCTGAAACGCGGATAAGAACTGATTTATCCGGGTCGTCTGTGTAAGTATCATGAACGACAGCATCATCGGAAAGAAAAACAGGAATATCATCAGTATGCAGGACACTATCGTTACTATCACCGGCGCGCCTGTCCCGGCGTGTTCCATACTGAAACGCAGGAACACGGCGAATGCAAGCATGAGGAATGCCTTTACAGCATTCGCCTTTTTCCCGCAGAGAAACAGCATAAGGCACAGCACGACGCTGTAAATGACGAGTGCCGCAACATTGTACGAATTTGCGCTGACCACGAGGCTTGCCGCGAAAACGACAAACTTTGTGCGCGGGTCGAATTTAACGAGGGCATTTTTGTCCTCTCCGTAAAGTTCAAAGTCCAATTATACTAATGGACTTGCATAAAAACAATAACGGTCGGCTGTAATGACAAGGCGTTACGGTGACAGCTCTCTCGGCATATCGTAAATGCAGAAAAGAGATCGCGGTACAGATCCGTATTTTTGATCTACTGTTTTTGGTTCTCGATAATGAGCCATAAGACAAGGCAGGATTCCAATACGGTCATTACCGCAGCTACGATTGCCGCGCCGCAGAAAATGCCTGAAAAGAGGGCTGCGACAGTTCCGGCGACAGATATGACCGTGTAAGCTTTCGATCTGTATAACCAGCCGAAAGGAAGAAGATGCGCCGCAAAGACTATTGCGTATAACATTACCATTGCATCGGGAGCGGCAGAGCAAGCCCACATCACGATCGTGATATAAAGCATCTGGTTCATTGTGAAAAGAAAGCCGGGTTTGCTTAACGGGTTTTCCTTGTCGCTGAAGGTTATCCCGAGTATCTTTGATGTCATGAATGAAAGCGGGAGAAGCATAGCCGATGAGCAGAAAACTGCAATGTTTTTTGCGCTTATGTCGGGGATCGCGAATTGCAGGACAAGTATCGCCGACCATATGATGACAGACGGGATAATAAAGTGGAGCCCTCGTTTCTGCGTCGTAACAAATCTGCTGCGAAGCTCATTGATCGTTTCTGTTCCGTTTATTTCACATATCTTGTTTTCCATAGTTATTCCTGCCTTTCTTGTAATTATCAAGCATTTCGTTTATACTCCTGCCTTCTTTTCTGCAGACAAGAGTTCCGATACCGACCGAAACAATATACAGAAATAATATCACACCGAAGAATATCAGCCATTGCACAGGAGTCCCCGTTCCGCTGAAAATACCCATACTGTAAAAGACAGCTATCTCCGCGGGAATGAATACCAATGCAAAAAGATTGATACGGAAAAGGAAACCTTTTTTACGGATAACTGTGCGGGTGAACGCCACGGTGAGACTTACTGCGGCAATGACCGAAAGCATAAGTGTCTTTCCGAGAAGCTCCGCGGATATTGATACATTGCCGCCGATGAATGAAGCGATGATAATGAGTATCGTGAGCCATGAAAAGATGTATGAGGTATAATCTCTTATCTTTTTCAGAAATGGTATAAGTCTGTCGTTCATTTGCCTGCACCTCGTTCAATAATTGCCTTGAATCCGCTCACATATCTGCGCGAAATAGTTATCGCGTCGCCGCCCTTCATAAATGCAGTGATATTTCTTGATATTTCCGGGCGAATCCTTTCTACCGCGTTTATGTTGATGATGCACGATTTTCCGCAGCGATAGAAATCTGCGGGATCGAGCATCTCTTCAAGCTCGTACAGCTTCTTACCCGTTTCAAGAACATTGTCGCGGGTATAAATGAACGTCCGGCCGTCAACGGATTCAAAATACAGTATCTCATTAAGCGGAACTATCCTTGTTTCGCCGTCTGCTCTTCCGGAAAGTGCAGACCCGTATGCCTCAATATACTTTTGCAGTCTGCGGGTCTTATCGTCCGCTGTGACGCAGTGTATCTCCACTGCGGTCTCTTTGTTTCCTTCTGTGATATAAACTCTCATATTGTCCTCGCTTTTAAAAGCACGGTGTTGTACCTCTGACGTCATCTGTATTATATCATGCTCTTCCGAAATAATCAATAGTCATCAAGGTAAGCGGTACAATTCGGCGGTCATGCGGTCAGAGATCCGGTTTGTTTGACCGGTATCACCGGAAGCCGGCGAAAAGACAGAACCCCGTACCGCTTATCAGCTATACGGGGTGGGTGTTATTCTGTTGTTTGTTCAGGGTCAATGACATCGCTGTCCGGGAATGATATCGCCAGATGTGCGCCGGTGGTGAAGCCGGTCAGACCGACCGCAGCGATCTTGTCGCCTGCTTTCACGGTATCGCCGACATTCACGAAAACGGCACTGCAATGACTGTATCTCCATTTTCTTCCGTCGGGAGACTGAATAATGACATAGAAACCTTCCTTGTGTTCGCTTTCGCTGTTTGCATATTTATGGGAGGTATCTGTTTCAACTACCTTTCCGCCTGTTACCGCGAATATAAGGTCGCCGTCCTGTGCCTTGATGGTGAATCTGTAATCTCCGCTTGTATCGGGTCCTGTCATTTCATCGTGAGTGCGGTATTTCACATCATCGGTTATCTGCTCTTTGAGCGGGTAACAGTAGTCGTCGCCCGCGTACTGTTTCAATATGCTCAGTGCAGCTTCACCCTCGTAATAGCCGGGGTGCGACGGTGCTGTCGTGGTGTCCTCGGAGCTTTCTTCCGCCGGTTCGCTCGTTTCCAAAGGAGCTGTTGTAACAGCAGTTATTGTAGTAGCATAGGCTTCCACGATCTCACCGTTTTCAAGCACGGTAGTAATTATGTGGCGTGCTTCTCCCGTAAGCTCCGTTATTTTGCCGTTTATCTCAAAAGCCCTCATTTTAGTAAGGTCTATGCCGATATCATCGGGATAGAAAAGATATACTCCCTCCCACTCGTATTCCACATCGGGGTTGCCCTCTACTTTCAAAGATACAGTCTGCATATTCAGTGCTATCCGGGTACCGTCATTCGCTATCGCGAATATTTCCGGTTCAACCCTTTTATCGCTCCTCCAACCAGTCGCTCCCGGGTCTTTCGAGTTTGCCTGCATTGTTATCGTGAGCGGAGTAATACTAAGCCCCGCGCACCACACATTCGGCTCTATTTCCTTATTGTCTTCGAGCGGCTGATAGACATGCGTGTTTTCCTCCTTTCGCACCGTTACCGTAAGATCGTTTATGCGCTCTATGTTGCCCTCCTGCGGTATCATCTCGGGAACGAGATCATAGTTCTTAAAAGCCTGGATCGGCAGCGGAATGAATTGTACTGCTTCAACATAACGGTTTTCCGTGTCATAAACCGGAGTATATGACTTGATGTTTTCAACGGAGTATCCATATATACGCGACATCGGTTCGAGTGTGAAGCCGAACGGATTTGATCCCTCGTCGTAATTTACGGAATAATCGAGCCTCATGACCTCCCCGTCGAATGCCGCGCCTGTGATGCTTACAGTCTCATTTGAGAATTTCAGCGTTTTCCCGACAAGCTCGGACAGACTTATCCCGGTGCTTGTTACGGGATCGGCATAATATGTGCTGCCGGAGGAATGCCCCGCACCGGTGCTTTCAATTCCTCTCTCTTTAAGCCCGCCGTGCTCACCCAGCCAGTTCAGTCCGAATACCGCTCCGGTGAGGACTGCCGCTGTTCCGGCTATGCCCAGAACTGCATTACGGAGCCTGTGCGGTCTGTATTCTGCCGCTGATGCGGGCATCTCTCTTATACTGCCGCCCTGACCTGTCATCACCGTATTCCGCCTTGCTTTCGCACGGACGGCAGCCGAAAAATCGCTGTCGCTCATGCGGCTTTTTTTATTACCGAGCGCATGAAACGCTTCATCAAACATATTTTTATATGTCATCTTCGATCTCTCCTTTTATTAGTGCTTTCAGCTTTTCACGACCGCTTTTCAGCCGCTGCTTTACTGCCGACTGGCTTATTTTCAGTATCCGGGCTGTCTCCTGTACCGAATAGCCCTCGTAATAATGCAGGTATATCGCTATACGCAGTTTAGCCGGAAGAGCCATTATCGCGGGCAGTACCGCGCTTTTCTCGTTATTTCGGGCAGGCTGTTCACCGATATCCGAAAGCGAAACAGCGTTTTTCCGTCTGAACGAGCGCAGAGCGTCGATGCTCAGATTCGCGGCACATCGGAGCAGCCAAGCCCTGACGTGTTCATCGCCTGTGAACCTGCCGGAGTATGTATATAGCCGCAGAAACACCTCCTGCGCTATATCCTCCGCTTCGTCGGCGTCCCGCAGTATGCACATCGCGGCTCGCGTCACGCTGTTCCGGTAAAGCCCGACATATCGGTCAAAGTCGTTGTCTGTCATGTTTTCACTTCCTTCTGAAAGATCTTTCTGAATATATAACGAATGAGAAGCCCCAAAAGGACAGGTCGAAAATCAAATTCGGCAATTTCAACAATATAATATCATACTTTTGTGCAGGAAGCAATGCTTTTTAACTATTGCACTTAACCAAATTGACAAATATGGAGATATAATATAATTTAATGTGCAGGCATTATCCGCTATGTACAAATGATACCCGCCGGGATTGTTGCTTTTACCAAATCGAAATTTTTGCAAAACAGCGTAACTTTTTGCATTTTCATTCGTTATATAAGCAGAAGGCTGAAAAAGCGAAACTGTCCGTAGCGCGGAACGGAAGCTCACGTCCCGGCGATAACGGAAAATGAGACGGTTTTCCTCAGCTGTATAAACGGGCTTGCAAATTCATACAATTTATGATATAATATATTTAATCTATATAATCAGAAGCTGCTCTTATCTGTTCAACAGGAGAAATACTTTATGAAAAAAAGCAAATCAAAAACACTTATTTCGCTTTTATTTGCAGTTATAGCCGCGTCAAGCTGTGGAAATCCCACACAGCAGAACACAACACAATCCACAGCGATAACAACTGTTACGGAAGAGACAACGACCGAAGCTGTGACGACTTCGGCACCGGCACCTTCCGCTGTAACGGAGCCTGCCGCACCAAAGCTTCCTGCCATGGTCGAAAGAATGAGTGAGACGGCAGTCACCAACACAATTCCCGACGATGTAAAAGTGCTCGCTGCCAAGATGCCCGAAGCAAATTACAAAAAGCTTCCGGACTGGAACGGAACGACGCTTTGCAATAAATATGAATATGGCTGGCAGGCTGGCGGTATCTTACCGACTTATTTTTCTGAAGAGCTTGTAAAAGAAGTCGCCGGACAAGGCTTCAACTTTGTGAGAGTAACGCTCGATTCCAGATATTTCTATGCGGATCCCAAGAAGAGAGCTGAACCCGGACAATTCTTTGACGGCGACAGCAGTATGGTCAGCACCATTCAGCTTCAGAATCTTGATAACCTGATAAAATGGTGCATAGAGAATGATATCCATGTCTGTCTTGATTTACATAACACCCCCGGCGGATATATGATAGGAGGGGACGAGGAAGCGTCAAGAGAGCTTCTGTTCACAGAGGGAAGTACGGAAGAGCAGATGTTTATGGATTTCTGGGAGTTTATCTCGAAACGCTACGACGATATCTCTTCTAATGCTCTTTCGTTCGACTTGTATAATGAGCCGCCGAATTTTGTGACAGATGAGCAATATACGACATTTATAAAGAAAGCTCTTGATGTTATCAGGCAATCGTCACCGGATCGGCTTATATTTGTTGATATGCTTGAATATGCCGTTACGCCTGTATATGGTCTTGTCGGCGAAAAAATAGTGCAGACATTCCATTTCTATGAACCTTATGAATACACGAATTCAGGCTTTTCAACTATGGACTATGAGAGCGGTGACTATAACAGAAGAGCTAAGCTTCGTGAGATCATCACATATCCCCTGCCCGCACTGAATACTGGTATTACAGTCAATGATTATATTGTGTCAGGCTCATTTCCTGCCGGAACAAAGCTCACTATGAAGTTTTCGGGCGGCAGCGTTAATGTGGGTGTAGAGCTTCTCGCGGACGGAAATGAGATTTTTACACAGAAGTTTGACTCTGATCTTGTCGCGGACAAAGGGTTTAAGCTTGATGAATACAATAACTTCTCCTGCTACAATGAACTCAATGAAGGAGTTCCGATGATAGAGGTAACATTTGATCTTCCTGATGAAGCGAAAGAACTTCGTTTCGTCATGACAGACAAGGAAAAGTGGCTCGATATGAACGAACTTTTGATCGAGACAGAAACGTATAAAGCAAAACTTGTCGGTCAGTGGATCGAAGAGATCGGTGATAATCTTCCTCCTACCCGTGCACAAGTCGATGAAAACGGCTGCGTTACGATACTCAATGAAGCTGCCGAATATAATATCGGAAGACAGTTCATAGAGGACAGATTCCAAAAATACAAAGATTTTTCCGATGAGACAGGAACACTCGTTATGCTGCAGGAATTCGGAGATACGGTATATACCGAAATATCCTGCGCCGAGAAGTTTTATGAGGATGTTTTGCAGACCTGCGATGATCTCGGAATAAACTGGGTGCATTACGCTTACGACTCCGCAGATTTTTCGTATGTAGCCATAGACAGCCTGTATAAACGCCATGGTGCGACGTATGAAGACCTTGGTGACGGACGTGCCGTTTGTGTCGAACTGCATGACGTTTTCAGAAAACACATGGGATAACTGCAAATACCACGGGCTTCGGCTCGTGGTATTTTAATACAGAATATTTTCAGAAAAAGTGTAACACTTGCGCTATTTTTGTCGTTTATATTTATAGAAGCTTCTGAAAACAGCTGCGGGAGGACGGAAATGGAAGACGAAAAGATAATTTCGCTGTACAACGAGCGTTCGGAAAGCGCAATATCCGAGACCGACAAAAAATACGGGGCTCGCTGCCGTACAACGGCGTATAACATACTTCAAAATCGCGAGGACAGCGAGGAATGCACGAACGATACATATATGCGCTTGTGGAACACGATACCGCCACAGGAGCCGTCTCCGCTTGCGGCATTCATATACCGCATAGTGCGCAATCTCGCTCTCGACCGTGTGAAAGCCGCATTGCGCAAGCGCAGAGCGCAGAATAACTACACTGACGTATATAACGAGCTTTCGAACTGTATCCCCTCCCCCGAAAATATTGAACGCACTGTCGAGGTCAAGGAGCTCACCACGCTTATCGACCGCTTTCTTGACACTCTCGGGCGGGATAAAAAGGTGATGTTTCTGATGCGGTACTGGAATTTCAGCACATCTTTGGATATTGCAAAACGGCTCGGTGTAAGCGAGAGCAAAGTGCGTGTGACGCTCATGCGGACCCGTGAGAAGCTGAAAGAATACCTCGAAAAGGAGGGCGTTGATATATGACAAAGGAAGAAAAACTGATAGACGCTATCGGCGACACAAAGGACAAAAACGTGCTTGCCGCAGTGGGAAACGAAAATGCTGACCCGGAAATGAAGACAGACGTGCATCATGTCGAGTTCAGGGAAGTTCCGAAACTGCCGGAAAAGGATTTGAAGCGTATGCGTATCAGGAACGCCATTCTCGGCGGGTTTGCCGCGGCGGCAGTTATCGCGGGCGGTATCGTGCTGTGGAACAGCCTGCAGAATAACACGATCGGGACAAACCCCGCGCAGCAGTCTTCAACGGAGCCTGTTGTCACGATATATCAGCCGGGCGGAAGCGATGACGTTTCCGTAACTGCGGAAGACCGATTTGAGCAGATAACAGATACATCTATGCCTCTTCCGTTTGAGTATTATGACTCGCGTTATAACAGTATTTTTCAAGATCTGTGGGTAAATAAATTTACGACAATATCAAACAAATTGCTGGAATTATCCGACAATGATAAGGATCTTGAACTAATGAGCAAATTGTCCCAAATACGTTGTGAAACACCATATACTCTTGACGGAAATGACGGCACCATGAATCTTTATTGGTGGATGACGGAGCTTGGTCTTACGATTGACAAAGTTTATGATGCGATAGAGAATAATAACGAGTATTATCGTACACGCGAAAACTTCAAGGATATGATATATACCGATGAGGAGTTAGCTGCTCTTCGGTCTGAGGACAGGAATAAGATAGCTGAGACTTTCGCCTCGGAATACTGTATTGTTATCGGTGAAAATGTATTCTCTCCGAAGTGGCTCTACTATCACACTATTGAGGACTACAGAGCGGCGGGCATTACGCCTGTTATGATGTTCCGCGTGATGAACAAATATAAGGAGTTCGAACTTACCGACGAAGCATGGAGAGCATTATGTCAGAAGTTTTATGCTTTCTACTTTGACCTTGACAAAGCCTCTCCCGATGTACAAAACGCAATAATCTTCGATGTCCCGGACGATCTGACTTTTGACGACCACGCGTTTGAAATACTCGAAAAATACTTTTATGGCGAATGGGAACCTTCACCGGAAAACGAACAGCCTTATGTGACATTGCCTCTGACGTACAGCAAAAGCAGGAACGCACGTTTTCACGGAATAATTGAAACAGACGAGCTATATATACTGTTATACACATCTTCTGGCGGTGTGGGAGCCTGCTGCATCATCGAAAAGAATGTCCCGGATGTTTTGTATTCAACGGAGCTTGGATTCGGATTCGGAAATACAGTAATGACCACCGGTCTCGACAGTATGACAAAATACTCCGAAAGAAAATCTGAAATACCTGTGCTCGATGTCGGCGGAGAGATAAGCCGTCTGGGTATGGAATTCCTTGTTCACAATTATGGCAAGGATTTTGAGCAGCTTTATGACAGTACCCTAAATGAATACAATGTAAGCTTTGAAACCATAGCATTTGAAGATGACAGAGGTGATCTATACCTTGCAAACGGATATACATCGTCCGATATAAGACGGTATCTTATTGCAATGTCCGACAATGCCGTAACACTCGGTGTACCGTATGTAAGAGATCAACAAGTGCTTGCACAGACTCCTGAATATTTCGCGGTAGCATTCACAAAGGACGAAAACGGAGAATGGTCTGTAAGCTATGGCGAATTCGACGATGTTTACGCCGATTATCCCGAGTTCACGATATACTCGATCAAGGATACACCGTATGTTGCTGAATTTGAAATGCACGATCTTGAGCTTCGCGGCTCGTCGCTTCTGTATCAAGGGGGAGTAGTCCGACTTGTGGACGGCGCGGATCATTCAGTCCTCGGTGAAGCTCCGATAAGTACAGGACTTGTGGGACTTAACGGCTACGTCTGTGGGAAAGATACAACGATAGATTATAATGTTCTTGCGGACGGAGGAGTGCTTATAAGCATTATGCTGGCGACGGAGGGAAAATGGGTAGTACCGCTGTATTATTACAACGGAGAGAAGCTTGTGAGAGTATCGGAAAGCTCTTCGGGCGGCATAGCGGATTTTCAGGTGAGCGCAAAAGATTGGCTCGGGATCGAGGACGACAAGATCTATATAACCACCTCCGATGATTATGTAACCGGATATACGATAGACAACGGAGTGCTCACAAAGATAAGCCGTGAGGCTCCCGCTTATCTGTCGGAATAAACGAAAACGCGGTGTTTACTACGTCAGGAATAAAGAAGCTTTCAAACATTGTAAGACAGGTACAGCAAAATAAATGATTGATATGATTTAGGCAACACTGCACAAACAGCGTGCGGAGATCGCGAAGTCAGTTAATTTATTAGTGCAGCTTATTTCGCGTCATCGTGCCGCGTTTTGACTGCATTAATGCAAGCAAGGTTCGTGCGTCTATTTGCGCGGTATTGCCTTTACACTAAATATAAAAGCGTACAGACCTTAAGCCTGTTCGCTTTATAAATACAGGTGCGAATCTCTTAATGTTTTTTTCATGATGATTTTCCTTTCTGTCTTTCCATTGTGTTATTCAAGTGGGTTTTGTCCCTCTCGTATATATAAACGGAAAACAGCGTCAATTTGTGACAGAATATACCGGAAAGAGAAACAATTTGTAGCTTCTTACAAAAAGGCGGCTGGACGTTTGTATAAAACGTCGCATAAATAACAGGCGCAAAAGCCCGAAAGCCTGTAAGCGCTACACTCATTCAATTATCATCGAATCGTCAGGCTTTATGGTGCAGTTGCCGATCTGTACCGATGCTATGTCAAACGCGTCTATGAGATAATTATTCTGAAATGCCTGCCATACCGGGTTTACGGTTTATGAATACATGACCGGAGGGTAAAGCCAGCAGAAAAAGCATCATCGGAATATACCGTGATGCTTTTCTTGCATTTCCTGACGATCTGCGCTATAATATTTCTGAAAATGTGTGACGTTTGGCACCTGTTTCCTGTCATATATATCAGAGTGCCAAAAACGGGAGGGATAAGATGAAGGACTCCGAAATAATAGAACTGTACTTCGCGCGTTCGGAAGACGCTATAACCGAGACTGACAAAAAGCACGGAGCTTTCTGCCGGTCAATGACCTTCGGCATTCTCGGAAACCGCGAAGACAGCGAGGAATGTGTCAACGATACATATATGAGACTCTGGGAGATAATACCGCCGCAGCGACCGGAGAAGTTCCGCGCGTTCATAGCACGTATTGCCCGCAATATCGCACTGAATATGCTCGGTCGTATGTCGGCAAAGAAGCGGGGCGGCAGATACGGGGCTGTTTATGATGAACTTTCGGAGAGTATTCCCTCGAACGAAAATGTGGAAAAGCGCGTTGATGATAAAGAGCTTTCGGCGCTGCTCGATAAGTTTCTGCGCTCACTTGACCGCGAAAAGCAGCTTATCTTCTTAAAGCGGTACTGGTATATGCGCACAGTCGCGGAGATAGCCGCCGAAATGAGTGTCATCGAGAGCAAGGTAAAAATGGTGCTGCACCGTACCCGTGAAAAGCTGCGGGAATATCTGGAAAAGGAGGGCGTGCAGATATGAATGAACGAGCAGACAGGCTTCTGAAAGCTCTTGGAAACATCGGAGAAGACCTGATAGACAAAGCTGCACCCGTTTATCCCGCTGACAGCGGAGCAGGCGGGAGTGTTCGGAAAGTTGCTACCGCGATATATGAACCGGAAGTGAAGATAACAAAGAAAGACCTGCGGATATATTGGATAACCCGTGCGCTCGGTATGGCGGCGGTTGCCGCGCTGATAGTCGGTGCAGTTGTTCTTCTGGTGCAGAACTGGGATAAGATAGCGGTGAGCGGAGGCGAAAGACCGGGAACAATTGTGAAATATATTGACGAACTTCCCGATATAAGCGAAGCATACGGAAAGACGATAGAATTCAGCGACGCGTCTGTAAGGTTTTCATCGGTCGCGTATGACGGAACAAGGCTGAATACGAATTTTTATTTGCTGTACAAAGGCAATGATGAGTTTTATTCACCTGCTCTCTGGATAAATGTTGAGGGTGCGGAGCATGGTGACCCCTCCTGCGGAATAAATCCTGTTATGGAAGCGGACAGCTATGATTATCTTATTCAAAGTTCTGTTCCTGTTGATCTTGAACCGGGTAAGTCTTACGCGATAAACATAGTATATAAGGGCAGCGGAAACCGTGAAAACGATACTCAGAAGTACAGATTTAACTGCCCGGATATTCCGGTGGTAACTGCGGTAACCACAACAAATGATCCGTATCTCACATCTGCTGTGGAGCCGCTGATAGAGCCTGCCGAAGCCGACACCTTTGAGCAGATAACCGATACATCTATGCCGGAGCCTTTCGCAGTGAATGAAAATCCCACTGTATATGGCGGTACAGACGGCTGGCACGATAATTTCTACGATCTATGGAAGAAAGATTTCTATGCGATAGACGAAAGGCTTCAGGAGCTTGCAGGCTTTGAACGCGCCTCTGAAATAATAGCCGGATATAAAGCCGAAGAATCTGCCGATAATGAAGCGGGCAATATCACCCGTTATAAGCTCGATGATACGCAGAACCGATATCGTTTTATCATGGACGCAGGACTGTCCGCAGAGGAGGTGGAACGTGCCCTGAGAGGAACAGACAATACTCGCGGAGGAATGGTCGATCCCGATATTCTTGTCACGTTTGCTTCAAAAGAAGAAACTGTCAAGGAGCATATGACTGACTATTGCATAGCGGTGGGTGAATATGTATTCTCTCCGAAGTGGCTTTACTATCACACTATTGAGGACTACAAAGCAGCAGGCATAGACCCGTATTCCATGCACTCACTGCTTGAAAAGTACAGCGAACTCGGGCTTTCCGAAGAAGCTTGGAGAGCATTCCGTAGGAAGCTGATACTTTACGCTTACAGTGAAATGTACCCTGAGAAAGACCGGGTATATACCTACGAGCTTGATACTTCCGAGCCCCTCGGAGATGATGCTTTCAGGATATTTGAGGATATGTTCTGCGGAGAATGGGAATATGCAGGCAAATATGACCACCACGACGCATCATTCGATATGACTTACGGCGGCACTTCGTTCAAGTTCGGAAGGATATTCGGGATTTTTGAAACAGATGAAATATATGTTATCCGTTACAACGACGGCGGCGGGGTTCTTATGTGCTTCGTAATAGAGAAAAGTTCTCCGGATATAATGTATAACACAGATGTGCTCACAAGTCTCGGAGGTATAGAAGAAATAAAGCTCGGTGACGATGAATGGGTGAAATATATCAACCGCAAGCCAGCCGCAGCGGAGCTGAAACCGGGCGACCTGAGCATTCCCGGACTTACATATCTTTTCCATTTGTACGGCAGTGATTTTGAGGATTATTACCGCGCCGTTATTGAACGTGACAGCTATCAGAGCATAAGTGAAGATGAAAACCTCTACATAGGCAACGGTCATATTCTCGATGATTTCTGGCAGTACCTTGTTGATATGTCTGAGAACAGTGTGGTTCTTGCTCTTCCTTATGTTCACGATACCCAGACTGCACATCAGACCCCGGTCTATTATGAGCTTACATTCACAAAGGACGAGAGCGGTGAATGGTCGGTAACTTATAACCGTAGTGGAGAAGTTTACGAAAGAGCAGATTATTGATACATATTAGCAGTAAATGCCCCCTCAAAGATTTCTTTTTGCGTGCGTCATGCACGGTTTCGGAAAACTTCATTAGGTTTATACAAAGCAAGCGCACAGGCTTCGGCTCGTGCGCTTGTTTTGCACAATATAAAAGAATTCAGAAAAAATAACAACAATAGCGGTCTTTTTAGTCCTTTTGTCAGATCGCTGTTTGTTGTGTTATAATCAACCATGGTGCAATTATCTTCTTCGGTACATGATTTTGACTGTTATCATTGTACCATATTGGAAATGATATTGCACTATTGTTTTTGGCTTGTTTTCAAAATACTATTTGCCGCAAGTCATTTATTCATCTGCTTTTTTCAGCTTTTTATGGTTTATGTTTCGGGGATACTTAAAATATTATAGGGTAGACTAATTCACGCTTTTGTGATATAATATACGATAAGGCGCTCAGGAGCATATATGAAGGTCTGCACCCGGTAAAGCATATAAGGCTGTAAACCGATATTTCTTCGCTGCCTTTTATTGTGTCGGTCCTGGCGCTATGACTCCCTATTTCAAAGATCATTAAGATCAACATCTTTAAAAAACGCAATACAATATAACAGGGAACCGCTCAAATTGGTTTTTTAGAGGTTCCCTTAATTCCTTGACGATACGACAGATGTTTTGACAGACAGCATTTTTGTTTCTCAGCGTAATGGTGATAACAAGCAGATCGCCGTAGATCTGAGTACGCCGGTATGCTTGTGTTCTGCCAAGATCTATTTGTGATAAGATTTTTCGTTCGGGCAGCATGATGACATAATTATACAGGCTTTTCACCAAATGCAATTATAAAACACCGAAACAGAACGATCGGAGGATACATATGATAAAGAAACTCAAAAACAAAATTGTAATAATTGAATTGATTTTTGCAATAGCAACAGCCGTGGCCCTTATGAATACCGAGGGAAGCACAGTAAAATTTGTTGATATAAACGGATATGAAGCGTTTTATTATATTGCGCATGAAACCGTACATTGTCTGACATGGGATAATGGGGATTATCTGTTTGAATTTGACTTTGCAGGTATCGACTATGAGACCGGAATAAAAATTGCGGAGTCGATCAGGAAAGTGTAAGGCGTTGTTAAGGGAACCTCTAAAAACCCATTTGAGAGAAAAAGAAGTGCTTGCACCAACTGCTTCGTCAAGTCTCCTCACCTTGCGTGGTCTCCCCGGCAGCGGGGAGGTGTCGAGCTTGCGAGACAGAGGGGCTGACCGACAGACCAGCAAGCTTTCGGAGCCTTTCCTTGCATTTGGCGCCAGAG